>NZ_JBFODE010000033.1:0-32137 GCF_040908155.1 Aeromonas sp. R6-2
AGCCGCAAGGCACAGGCTTCGATGTTCTGCTCACATCGAGGTGACAATTCGGACGCGGGGTGGAGCAGCTCGGTAGCTCGTCGGGCTCATAACCCGAAGGTCGTCGGTTCAAATCCGGCCCCCGCAACCAACTTGAGCCGCAAGGCAAAGGCTTCGATGTTCTGCTCACATCGGGGTGACAATTTGGACGCGGGGTGGAGCAGCTCGGTAGCTCGTCGGGCTCATAACCCGAAGGTCGTCGGTTCAAATCCGGCCCCCGCAACCACTATTCTGATCCTCTCTTTTGATTTTTCTTCCTTATTACTCATCCCCTTAGCATCTGTTAGCGTGGCTTGTCCCTCGCTTGCTGGTTATCATAATGGTCTGTCGTCAAGGATCAGGCCTCATCTATGTTGGAATTCAGCTACACCCCGCCCACCATCCACCTGCTTGAGCAGTCACTGGAGACACTTTCCCAATCCGATGCCACGGTAGCGCTTATTCTGGTCGCCGAAGATCGCAAGGGCTTCTTTCTTGGTGAGGCCCAGAGTCCCGAGTTGCAACTGCAGGAGCAGTTAAATCAGGGCAGTGTCATCCACAGGGTCGAGGGTGGTCAGTGGCAGTGGATCGGCTTCCTGCCCGCAGTCCTGGAGTCGGAGGCGCTGCTCTACAAGAAGTTGCGGACTGTGGTGAGCCAGATCGGGCCGATCAGGGCCGAGCATGTGGCCATCCATCTCTACGGCTTCGAGCCCGAGGCCGGAGCTCTGATTGCCGACGCCGCGCTCGGGGTACTGCTCAGCCAGCGCGTCACGTTGCCGAGCTACAAGTCTGCACCGAAAGAGCAGTGGCCCTTGAGCCGGGTCTCTCTCTCCCCCGCATTGGCCATCGACACGGCGCGTATTACGGCCGAGGTGGAGGGAAATGCCCTGGCCCGTTATCTCTCGGCTCTGCCTTCGAGCGAGCTGACGGCCCGTGAATATCGCCGCTTTGTCCGTCAGTTGGCCCAACAGGAGGGGTGGGAGTGCCACGATTACGATCAGGTGCAACTGGCCGAGCGCGGCGCCGGTGCTTTTCTGGCGGTGGCCAGGGGGGCCGATGACGATCAGGGGGCTATCGTACGGCTGCGCCACCGGGTCAGTGACAAGCGTGGCCGGTTGGCGCTGGTGGGCAAGGGGATCTGCCATGACTCGGGAGGCTACAACCTCAAGGTCGGCGGCTCCATGTATGGCATGCATCTGGACATGGGCGGCAGCGCCGTGGCCCTGGGCACCCTGCTGGCCATCACCCGTGCCGGACTGCCCTATGGGGTGGACTGTTGGTTGGCCATCGCCGAGAACCATATCGGTCCGCGGGCCTATCGTCCCGGGGATATTGTCACCGCCATCAATGGCAAGACCATAGAGGTGGTCGATACCGATGCGGAGGGACGCATGGTGCTGGCCGATACCCTCACCATGGCGGCGGAAAATACTCCGGATCTGTTGATCGACTACGCAACGCTCACCGGGGCCTGCAAGCGGGCCCTGGGGAGCCGTTATAGTGGCGTCTTTAGCAATCGCGAGGCCTGGTTGGTCCCCTTGATCGAGGTGGGTCGACGCTGTGGGGAGCGGATCTGGCCCTTCCCCCTGGATGAAGACTATGACGAGACTCTGGAGAGCGAGTGGGCTGACCTGTTGCAGTGCGCCCCCGGTGCCTCATGCGATCATATCGACGCAGCCCGTTTCCTGAGCCATTTCGTGCCGGCCCAGACCCCCTGGCTACATCTCGATCTCTCGGGATTCCGGCATAAGGGAGGGCAGGGGATTGTGACCGGTGAGATCACCGGATTTGGTGTTCGCTTGACCCTGGCCCTGCTGGCCGACGGCCGTTTTCTTCCCAAGACACGCAAGCAGGGACGTTGAGATGAGCCGTTACGCCTATGACTGGATCCTGTTCGATCTGGATGAGACCCTGTTTGACTTCCCTGGCCACGAGGCCCTGTTGGCCATGTTGACCCAGGTGGGACTGGAGCCCCATGCCACAGTGCTGGCGGAGTATAAACAGACGAATCACACCCTCTGGGAGCGCTTCAATGCCGGGCAGATCGATGCCCATCATCTGCAGCATGAACGTTTTGTCGGCATCGGCCAGCTGACCGGTCACCATCCCCTGGAGCTCAATCGCCTCTATCTTGAGGCGATCATCGCCTTGAGCCGTCCTCTGGATGGTGTCATGGAGACGCTGGGCAGGTTGCGTGGCCGGATTGGCATGGGGATCATCACCAACGGGTTTAGTCTGCCCCAGCGCGGCCGGTTGCAACGCCATCAGCTGGATACCTGGTTTAACCCTGTGCTGGTCTCGGATGAGGTGGGGCTCTCCAAGCCTCACGGAGGGATCTTTGAACTGGCCCTGTCACAGTTACCGGTGAGCGAGCCCCGACGCGTATTGATGGTCGGAGACAATCCCCTGGCGGACATTGCCGGTGCGGCCGAGGCGGGTCTGTCGACCTGCTGGTACGATCCCGGTTTTAGCGATACTGTCTGTCACCCGACCCACCATATCCATCATATCTCCCAACTGCTGGACGTGATCGGCATCGATGAGTAGGGGGCCATGCCGGCCCCCTTGGTGTATCAACGGGCCCGGGTGAGGGCCCATCGCTCCAGCAGGTTGACCGCTTGCACCAGGACGCCTTCATCGAAGTCGAAGGCGTTGTGGTGGTGCGGGGCTGCGAGTGTGGCACCCAGCACCAGATAGGCCGCCTGCCCCCCTGCGCGCTGCACCCGCTCCATCAGAAAGCCGGCATCCTCGCTGGCACCGAAGCGCCGGGTCGGCACCACCTCCAGCCCCTCATCCCGGGCCAATGGCGCCAACTCGCTCAGCAGCTCGGGGGAGTTGGCCAGGCCCTGTGCCTCTCCCTGCTTGATGATGCGATAGGTCACTCCGTAAGCGAGTGCCGTACCCTCCACGATCCGCTGCACCTGCCCGAACATATAGTCGTTGAGGTGAGGGGCGGCGCCACGGGTCTCCCCGCACAGGAGGGCATGTTCGGCAATCACGTTGCGCCCGCTTCCCCCCTGCAGGGTGCCTATGTTGATCCGGGTCATGCCATCCCGATGGCGGGGAATACCGAACAGTGCCGTGGTGGCGCTGCAGGCGGCCGCCAGCGCGTTGGTGCCGGCGTTGGGCTCCAGGCCTGCGTGGGCGGGCGTGCCGAAGAAGTGGACATCGAACTTGGTGGAGCAGAGAAAATCGGTGGGATTGAGGACTAGCTCGCCACTGTCGGCATGGATCCCGAGGTGCAGGCAGAGCAGTGCGTCTACATCATCGAGGGCCCCGCCGGATGCCATCGCCTTGCCACCACGGCACCCCTCTTCGGCAGGCTGGAACAGCAGCTTGATACGGCCGCAAAGCTGCGCTTTGTGTTGCATCAGCCTGGTTGCCAGTGCAAGACCGATGGCGGTGTGGCCATCATGGCCGCAGGCGTGCATCCATCCCGGATTCTGTGAGCAGAACCCGTCTCGCACCGGCGGGTGATGGGGATCATCGCTCTCGCTCACCTCGACGGCATCGATGTCGAAACGAAAGGCCAGGGTGGGGCCCGGGCGACCGGTCTCCAACAGGCCCATGACACCGGTCAGATCCCCCATGCGTTCGAGCCAGGCGGGATCGCCCCCTTGATGCAAGGCTCTGGCTTTCTCGGCCTCCACATCGACCTCACGACCCATCACAAAGGGGGCCGCCAGCAGACTCTCCCCAAGGAGCAGGGAGTATCCCGATGCCTCCAGGTGACGGGCTATCAGGCTGGTAGTGCGAAACTCTTTCCAGGCGGCTTCGGGGTAGCGGTGCAGATCCCGTCGCCACGTGACCAGCTCATCGACGTGCATCTTTTTCTCCTCGTCAGCGATACGCAGGCTATTGTGCTCCCTTGGGCCTGGCAGGCAAGGGGGTTGATCTTCTGGTAGGAGCAGTAAATGTGTGACCGGATGGTTTTTTCAGGCACAAAAAAGGGGCGATAAATGCCTGTAACAAGCATTTATCGCCCCGCTTTTGGAGACGTCTGTCTCTTTAACTCTCAGCGCCAGCGCCGGTTTGACTCACATCTGGGCCAAAGAGGGAACGGATGTGGCAATCAGGGCAAAAAAGACGGTAAAAACTGCAGTAACGATAAATTCTTTCATCTCCGCTCTCCTCGATGTGGTTGATTATGAAGCAATCATACCATTCAGAGACATTAGTTCAATAGAAAACATGAAAAAATGTAGCCATATCTATGGTTGTCTGGTTTTAACCTTGTTTTCTCCATCTTTCTTTTGTGAGTAATTTGGGCGGGGGAGGTGTGGTTTTTTTGTGTCTTTTGTTTTGGTAAGTAATTGTTTTTGTGGTTGTTTAAGTTCTTGCTAGAGAGCGGGTGAGATGGTTGCAAGAAAGGCTGAGCAAGCCGCCTTGCAGATTTCTTTCATGCGGCAGCCCTCTGAAGGCTTCTTTTTTTGTAAGAAATGGTCGATTTGTATGATGTGGTGGGTGAAGTGCCACTTCCTGTCGTGCTTTTGTGTGAAAAACAACCTTGGGATTTGATGGGCTCCATCATGGGCGGCTCGCGGCCAAGACGCCAACGGGGTCACTTTCCGATAGCCGCGCGGGTATGACCCCCGCGGGTTACGCTCACCACACAGGGGGGTCGATGCCATCTGGATAAAGAACTTGACAGTAATGGTGGTGAGCATCGTTGGCCAATGAAGATGGGAGTGCTTATCTTTTACTTCTCACAGAATTCACATCCGGTTAGTATCGCTTGGCAAAATAATAAAAAGGAGTTCAGGGGTGTTGAGGACAGCGCAAGAAAGATTGCCGCACTATTTAGCGCAACTCTATGAGTGCGGTATAAATGATTCCGATATCAATTTGGTGCTGGAAGAGGTGCGCAGAGATTCTGGGAGTGCATTATCTCTGCTGCTGCTCAGAGATGAAGAGAGAAATGGCAGGATTACGCTTTTTTCCAGTGGTCTGAGCGAGGCTCAGCATCACTATTACATTCAGCATCATCGCCAGGATATTTGGTTCAACCATTATCTCGAGAAGGGGTGCAAAGGGGTCGTCAAGGCCAATACCCTCAGCAACAAGGCGGGCCTGCTGGCCGGTTTTGGCGCTCACTTTGCCATCGGGGGCGTGTGTCGTGTCAGCGGTTATGGTCTGGCGAGCGTCAGCTCATATCGGGATCAGCAGCAGACAGACTTCGGTGATAAGGAAATTGATGTTTGGGATGGCCTCTATTTTGGATTGGCCTCCTGGAGTCGTCACTATTGGAATCTGGTTGGGCTCGAATTGCAAAATCATCAATTGCAGCAGCTCATCAAACATCAGAATAAAGCGGTAGCCATCGTTGACGAGAAGGGTGGGGTGCAATATTCCAACGCGGAATTTAACCGTATTGCAGATGATAATCATGAATTACGAATGCAACATGGTGTGTTGTCGGTCAACAACAAGGATCAGCAACGTCAATTTCGCGAATTGCTCGCCGGTTTTACCTATTCGACGCCGGGCTCTCCCCGCTATCTGTCGGTGACCCGAGGGGGAGGATTACGACCCCTGTTGCTGCAGGCCAGCCTGATGAGCGGACTGCGCAATGCCGAGCGTTATATCGAGCTGGTGATCCGCGATCCGGACCACGCCTTCTCACCGGATATCGCCGCCATAGGCAATCTCTATCCCTTGACCAGCGGCGAGCGGGAATTGCTGCTGTTGCTGAGCAAGGGTTACAGCAGTAGCGATATTGCCGAGCTGCGCGGAGTCAAGGTCGAAACGGTCCGCTCGACCCTCAAGAGTGTCTTCAAGAAGACCGATTGTCACAGTCAGAGCGAGCTCTTGCTCTTGCTGCAATCCATTTCATGAGGCGTGTCTACACTCAAGGTGTCGCTGCCTGAGCAGTCGCAACGCGTTGGGGGAAGATATGCACTCATTGAAAGTAAAGGATTATATGTTGGTGCGCCCGGTGACCCTGTCGCCCGATACCACGATACCTGCTGCCGTGGAGAAGTTTTTGCACAGCAACCAGATGGGGGGACCCGTGGTGGACAAGCAGGGACACCTGCTGGGTTGGATCTCGGAACAAGATTGTATCGCCACCATGATAAAGGAGACCTATCACTGCGAGCGGGTAGCCCTGGTGGGGGATGTGATGCGCAAAGAGGTACTCAGTGTCGGGCCCGAGAGCTCGGTGCTGGAGCTGGCCAGCATGATGACGGAGCACAAACCCAAGATGTACCCGGTGCTTGAAGACGGGCGCCTGGTGGGGGTCATCAACCGTCATCTGGTGTTAAAGGCCATCAACGAGCAACTGCAGGACTGCTTTATCAATCATCCGGCTTGAGGATGCATCGACGACGAGGGACGGGGTAACCCGTCCCTTTCTCCTGGTCATTGCCGACCGCCTTTTTCTTGCGCCAGTCCGAGGGGATCTTTAGGATCGTGCCATTGCGTTAATCGGTCATTCCCCTGCGAGGGTGACCCCATCGATGGCTATCAGGAATCTCTCTCTTGTCTCTTACTCTTCCTGCCCTGCGGGCACGACTCGCCCACTGCATGAACCTCGACGCCCGCCAGTTGGCCAAGCGTCTGCACGGTGTCGCCAAGGTGCCGGCGGCCAAACAGGAGGCGGTGCTCGCCACCATCGACGCCGATCTGCGTCAGGCCGAGCAGCGCTACCAGACTCGTCTGGCGGGTGTTCCCAGGGTCAATTATCCCGAGAATCTCCCCGTCAGCCAGAAGGCGGATGAAATTGCCACCGCTATTCGCGATCATCAGGTGGTGATCATCGCCGGCGAAACCGGCTCGGGCAAGACCACCCAGATCCCCAAGATCTGCCTCTCTCTGGGGCGCGGGGTGAAGGGCTACATCGGCCACACCCAGCCGCGGCGTCTCGCGGCCCGCACCGTGGCGGCGCGCATTGCCGAGGAGATGCACTCCGAACTCGGCCAATACGTGGGTTACAAGGTGCGCTTTACCGATCAGGTGAGCGAGCAGACCCACATCAAGCTGATGACAGACGGTATCCTGCTGGCGGAAATTCAGCATGACCGGCTGCTCACCCAGTACGACACCATCATCATCGACGAGGCCCACGAGCGCAGCCTCAACATCGACTTCATCCTGGGTTATCTCAAGGAGTTGCTGCCGCGCCGGCCCGATCTCAAGGTGATCATCACCTCGGCCACCATCGATCCGGAGCGCTTCTCCCGCCACTTCGGCAAGGCGCCCATCATAGAGGTATCGGGCCGCACCTACCCGGTAGAGGTGCGCTATCGCCCGTTGACCGACGGGGCGGATGACAGGGACGAGCTGCAGGGGATCTTCGATGCGGTCGAGGAGCTCAGCCATGAGGGGCTCGGCGATATCCTCGTCTTCATGAACGGAGAGCGGGAAATTCGCGATACCGCCGATGGCCTGCGCAAGCTCAACCTGCGTGACACCGAGGTGTTACCGCTCTATGCGCGCCTCTCCAATGCCGAGCAGAACAAGGTGTTCCAGCCCCATGCGGGGCGGCGTATCGTGCTCGCCACCAACGTGGCCGAGACCTCCCTCACTGTGCCGGGTATTCGCTACGTGATCGATCCCGGTACGGCGCGGATCAGCCGCTACTCCTGGCGAACCAAGGTGCAGCGCCTGCCCATCGAGCCGGTCTCCCAGGCCAGTGCCAACCAGCGCAAGGGGCGTTGCGGCCGGGTGGCGGACGGGATCTGTATCCGCCTCTACTCGGAGGAAGATTTCAACGGCCGCCCCGCCTTCACGGATCCCGAGATCCTGCGCACCAACCTGGCCTCGGTCATCTTGCAGATGCTCTCCCTGGGCCTTGGGGACATGGAGGCCTTCCCCTTCGTCGAGCCGCCCGAGTCGCGCCACATCAAAGATGGTCTCTCCCTGCTCAAAGAGCTGGGGGCGGTTGAGGATCGGCGTGGCCGCGACGGCCGTGAGGCGCTCAGCCTCACCGAGACCGGTCGCCAGCTCGCGCGCATTCCCCTCGATCCCCGTCTGGCCAAGATGGTGATCACCGGGGCTGCCACCGGCTGCCTTAAAGAGATGATGGTGATCACCTCGGCCCTGAGCATCCAGGATCCGCGCGAGCGCCCGATGGAAAAAAAACAGGCCGCCGACGAGCAGCACCGCCGCTTTGACGACAAAGACTCGGATTTTCTCGCCTTCCTCAACCTGTGGAACTACCTGCAGGAGCAGCAGGAGGCGCTCTCGAGCAATGCCTTCCGTCGCCAGTGCCAGAAGGAGTTTCTCTCCTACCTGCGGGTGCGTGAGTGGCAGGATATTCACTTCCAGCTGCGCCAGACCGTCAAGGAGCTGGGCTTTAAGAACAACAGCGAGCAGGGGGATTACAAGAGCATTCACTGCGCCATCCTCACCGGCCTGCTCAGTCACATCGGCAACAAGGATCTGGAGAAGAGCGAGTTTCTCGGGGCGCGCAATGCCCGCTTCCACCTCTTCCCGGCCTCGGGTCTGTTCAAGAAGCCGCCCAAGTGGGTGATGGCCGCCGAGCTGGTGGAGACCTCGCGCCTCTATGCCCGCATCAACGCCCGCATCGAGCCCGAGTGGGTAGAGCCGCTGGCCGGCCATCTCATCAAGTTGCACCACAGCGAGCCCCACTGGTCGAAGAAGCAGGGCGCCGTCATGGCGAGCGAGAAGGTGACCCTGTTTGGCCTCACCCTAGTCGCCGAGCGGCCCATCAACTACAGCCGTCTCGATCCGGCACTGTGCCGCGAGCTCTTCATCCGCCATGCCCTGGTGGAGGGGGATTTCGAGACCCGCCACCGCTTCTTTGGCGAGAACCGCAAGCTCCTGGCCGAGGTCGAGGCCCTCGAGCACAAGTCGCGCCGGCGCGACATCCTGGTGGACGACGAGGACCTGTTCCGCTTCTACGAGGCGCGCATTCCCGAGGAGGTGGTCTCGGCACGCCACTTCGACAAGTGGTGGAAGGGGGCGCAGCAGCGCGATCCTGAACTGCTTAACTTCGAGCGCGAGATGCTGATGAAGGGGGATGCCGCCCACGTGAGTGAGCTCGACTACCCCAACAGCTGGCATCAGGGGCGTCTGAAGCTCAAGCTCAGCTACCAGTTTGAGCCGGGGGAGGCCGCCGACGGCGTCACCTTGCACATCCCGCTGCCGCTGCTCAACCAGGTGGAGCCGGTGGGCTTCGAGTGGCAGATCCCGGGGCTGCGGCAAGAGCTCCTGGTGGCCCTCATCAAGTCCCTGCCCAAGCCGGTGCGCAAGAACTTTGTGCCGGCCCCCAACTATGCGGAGGCGCTGATGGCCTCCATCAGCCCCGAGCAGGGGCCGCTGCTCGATGCCATGGAGCGCCACCTCAAGCGCATGACCGGTGTCAGCGTGGATCGCGAGGCCTGGGACTGGAGCGGGGTGCCCGATCACCTGAAGCTCACCTTCCGGGTGGTGGACGAGCGCCAGCGCAAGGTGGCCGAGAGCAAGGATCTGCTCGCCCTCAAGGAGTCCCTGCGCGGCAAGGTGCAAGAGACCCTCTCCAGGGTGGCGGATGACGACATCGAGCAGTCGGGTCTGACCCTGTGGAGTTTTGGTGAGTTGCCCAGGGAGTACAGTCAAAAACGCAGCGGCTTCGAGGTGAAAGCCTATCCGGCGCTGGTGGATGAGAAGGACTCGGTGGCCATTACCCTGGTCGAGAGCCCGGTGGTGCAGCAGCAGCTGATGTGGGCCGGCCAGCGTCGCCTCATCCTCCTGAACGTGCCGTCGCCTATCAAGTACCTGCAGGAGAAGCTCCCCAACAAGGCCAAGCTGGGGCTCTACTTCAACCCCTTTGGCAAGGTGAGCGATCTTATCGATGACTGCATCGCCTGCGGCTGTGACAAGCTGATTGAACAGCATGGTGGTGTGGCCTGGGACGGCGAGAAGTTCGAGACGCTCAAGGAGTTTGTGCGCGCCGAGCTGAACGATGTGGTGGTGGAGGTCGCCAGCCAGGTGGAGGCGGTGCTGACCCTGGCCCACGACATCAGAAAACGGCTCAAGGGCAAGATGCAGCTCGACACGGCCTTTGCCATGTCGGATGTGCAGGCCCAGCTGGAGCGGATGATCCACAAGGGGTTCGTCAGCGAGACCGGTTGGAAGCGCCTGCCCGATTTGCTTCGTTACCTGCGCGCCATCGAGCGCCGGCTCGAGAAGTTGGCGGTCGATGCCAACCGGGATCGGGTCTACATGCTCAAGGTGCAGAGTGTCGAGCAGGCCTATCAGGCCCTGCTGGCCAAGGTGCCCAAGGGGCAGCCCATGGCCCCCGAGGTGGCCGAGATCCGTTGGATGATCGAGGAGCTGCGCGTCTCCTTCTTCGCCCAGAATCTCGGCACCCCCTATCCGGTTTCGGACAAGCGGGTATTGAACGCCATCGAGGCATGCTAAGCTCAAGCAACTGATAACAAAGCGATAAATGGAGGCAAGGGAATGCTGCTTGGCTGGCTTGCACTGGTCTCGGTGAATGTCAGCGGCTATATGCCGCTGGCAGAGCAGACCTGGGTGGCACTCGATCCCGCCTGGTATCCCACCTCGCGCCCCTTGCCACAGATCTTTGCGGCCTGGCACGGCAATCAGTTTCCCGTGCTGGAGACAGAGCAGCGTCACGGCCGCTGGCAACTGCTCTTCCCCGCCCGCCTCAAGCCTCCCTTTACCCTGTTTGAAGGTGCCCCCCAGCTCTCTCGCGTCTATCAGATGCGTCTGCGCCGCATCGACGAGATGGCCTATGGGGTCAGCGTGCGGCCTGGAGTGACTCCTGCCCCTGCCTCGCAGATCGAGATGCTACCTGCCCAGCGAGTGCCTCTGATCCGGGAGTGGGCCGGTTGGCAGGAGCCCTGGCATCCCAAAACGGCGCACACCCTCCGGGAGGTCGAGCAGGCCCCGGCGATTGACCCTTCCCCCCTGCCACAGGGGGTATGCCACCGGGTAGGGGCGGGGGAGACCCTTTGGCGCATTGCCGATAACCTGGCCCGGGAGCGGGGCAGTGATACCTACACCCTGGTGTTGGCCCTGCACGCCGAAAACCGTGCCCGTCTGGGCCCTCGGGGTCAGGTGCGTTCGGGAAGCGAGCTGCGCTGCCCCGGGCCCGATCACCTGCAGCGCTATCAGGCGATGACGGCGGCCCAGCGTCAGGCGGCGGTGATCGCCTTGCAGCGATGATGCGGCTTGCCTGCCAAGAGGGGCCGTGCTAGTATTCGCGCTCGTTTTGCGAGGTGTTGACCGGTCGCAGTCATCACCATTCATTCATCCAGATAAGAGATATTGCTATGTCTTTCGTATACCAAGCTGAAGTCCGTACTGACATGGGGAAAGGTGCGAGCCGCCGCCTGCGTCATGCTGACCTGGTTCCGGCCATCGTTTACGGTGCTGCCAAAGAAGCCGTTTCCGTTACCCTGGACCACAAAAAGCTGATCATCGACCAAGAGAAGCCGGAGTTCTACAGCGAAGTGCTGACCCTGGTTATCAACGGCGAAGAAGTAAAGGTTAAGGTCAAGGACATCCAGCGTCACCCGGTTAAGCCGAAGCTGGTTCACCTGGACTTCGTTCGCGCCTAATCGCCGACGACCTTCAGAAAAAGGCCACCTCAGGGTGGCCTTTTTGCATTTGCGCGTCAGGCAACGAGATGGCCAGACAGAGCAGAGCCACCCTGGGGCGGCTCTCTGTTACCAGATGGGTTGGGTCAGATAGGGGTTGCTGACCCGCTCGCGCCCGAAGGTGGAGCTGGGCCCGTGGCCCGGGATGAAGACAATCTCGTCGCCAAGGGGCAGCAGGGTTTCGTTGATGGAGCGGATCAGGGTGGCATGATCCCCGCGCGGGAAGTCGGTGCGCCCTATGCTGCCGGCGAAGAGGACGTCACCCACCCAGGCGACCTGCAGCTCCCGTGAGAGCAGCACCAGATGACCCGGGGTGTGGCCGGGGCAGTGAAAGATCTCGAGGCGCTGCTGCCCCAGGGTGATCACTTCCCCCGCATCGAGCCAGCGGTCGGGGACGAAGGCCGGGGTGTGGGGAAAGCCAAACATCTGGGACTGCTTGGGCAGCATCTCGAGCCAGAAGGCGTCCTCTTTATGGGGGCCGACGATGGGGGCGCCGAGGTCGCTGCGCAGGATATCGGCGGCGCCCACATGATCGAGATGGCCGTGGGTGAGAATGATGTGGCGCAGGGTCAGACCATGACGGCTCAGGGCCTCTTTCAGCTTCTCCGGCTCGCCACCCGGATCGATCAGGGCCGCATCATAGGTCTCGTCACACCAGACGAGGGAGCAGTTCTGGGCAAAGGGGGTGACCGGGATCACCTCGAACTTTAGCATGGGATTTCCTGTCAGAGGGCCGGATCGGCCAGTTGGTTGAGGTAGTCGAGGCAGGCGGCCCGATCGCCGCGAAAGACGATGCGATCCTGCTTCTTCTCCAGCTGATAGAGGTACATGGGATCGTAATAGCGCTCCAGCAACAGGATTATCCAGGCCAGATGCCCTTCGCTGTGACCGCTGCGCGCCTGCTCCTCGAGGGCACTGCGCATCAGGGCGTCGAGTTCGCGCCAGCCCAGATCCCCAAGGCGCTTCTTGAGGCGCGCCAGGCTCTCCAGCAGTGCCTCGCAAAAGAGTACCCAGCCCGCTTCGGCACCGTGACGAGTCCGGTAGCGCTTTGCCAGATCGACCACATAGTCCTGGCGGATCTGCTCTGCCCGTTCATCCCGGGTGACCTCGACCACCACCACAGGGGCGCGCCCCATGCGCTCGAACAGGGGGAGAGGGATGGCGCAGCGGCCGATAAGATGGCTCTCATCTTCCACCGCAAAGTGATGCTCACCCCGGTGACGACGCTTGAGGATCTCGATGGCCAGGGCGTTATCGAAGTTGATGGGAGTGGGTTGCCCCTCGGGCAGCCGCCCGAAGGAGGAGCCGCGGTGGTGGGCGTGTCCTTCGAGATCGATAGCGCGGGCCACCCGGTTGAGCAGGTGGGTCTTGCCCGAGCCGGTCATGCCGGTGAGCACGGTCCAGGCATCGTCACGGGCGCTCTGCTCCACCGTCTGGATCAGCAACTGGCGCAGGGCCTTGTAGCCCCCTGCGACCCGGGGGCGCTCCAGGCCCGCTTCGGCCAGCCACTGCTGTACCGTCTGGGAGCGCAGCCCCCCGCGAAAGCAGTAGAGCACGGCGTTCGGGTGGGCGGCCAGATGGGCTTGCCAGGCGGCCATCCGCTCGGCTTTTACCTCGCCACACACCAGGGAGTGGCCAAGCTCGATGGCGGCGGCCTGGCCATGCTGTTTGAAACAGGTGCCGACCAGAGCCCGCTCCTCGTTGCTCATCAACGGCAGGTTGATGGCGTGGGGAAAGGCCCCCTCCTCGAACTCGATGGGGGCGCGCAGGTCGACAAGGGGCACATCCTCGAGAAACAGGGGGGCCAGATCGGTCACAAGTTGGTTATACGCCACGGTTGACCTCGACCCACTGTTGCTGTCGCTCTTTCAGGCGCCCGATGGGGCGAAGGTGCACGCCCGCCTCGGCGGCGATGGCAATCACTTCGGCCTCGCTCTCGCCGCTCACGGCTACCAGCAGGCCACCACTGGTCTGGGGATCGCAGAGGATGTTGCGAGTCCGCTCATCCATGGCGGGCAGCTTGTGCCCATACGAGTCGTGATTACGCAGGGTACCACCCGGCACACATCCTTCGGCCAGGTAGTGGTCCACCTCGGGCAACAGGGGGAGGGCATCGAAGTCGAGCTCGGCGGTGAGCTGAGAGCCCTCGCACATCTCGAGCAGGTGGCCGGCCAGACCAAAGCCGGTGACGTCAGTCATGGCATGCACGCCGGGCAGGGCGGCGAAGCGCTCGCCCAGGGTGTTGAGGGTGCACATGGCATCGGGGGCGAGTTGCTCGTGCTCGGCCTTGAGCTTGCCCTTCTTCTGGGCGGTGGTGAGGATGCCAATACCCAGCGGTTTGGTCAGGTAGAGGCGATCGCCGCTGCGGCCCGTGTCGTTCTGTTTGAGGCGCTCGAGGGGGACGATACCGGTGACCGCGAGCCCGAAGATGGGCTCGGGGGCGTCGATGCTGTGCCCCCCGGCCAGGGAGATACCGGCGTCATGGCAGGCCTGGCGGCCACCGTCGACCACCTGCTGGGCTATCTCGGGGGCGAGCAGATTGACCGGCCAGCCCAGGATGGCGATGGCGACGATGGGCCTTCCCCCCATGGCATAGATATCGCTAATGGCGTTGGTCGCCGCGATACGGCCGAAGGTGAAGGGGTCATCGACGATGGGCATGAAGAAGTCGGTGGTCGAGACGATGCCCTGACCGTTGCCGATATCGACGACGGCGGCGTCATCCTTGCTGCTGTTGCCGACGATCAGGGTCGGGTCGGTGAAGCCGGGGATGTTGCTCTTGAGGATGGTGTCGAGCACCTTGGGAGAAATCTTGCAACCACAGCCGGCACCGTGGCTGTATTGGGTCAGGCGAACGGAAGACATGTTGACCTCGCAAAAGGGCGGCCAGGGGCCGCAAATTCGGTGTGGCGCAGAGGAAGTGGCAAATGCCCTTCGGGCCACAGGACGCGACATTATGCCACATATTGGCGGCGCCTCGAATCGGTGGCTTGAAATTCCACACCCTGGCTTGGTGCAGATCAAGGTTGGAACAGTTTTCGCGCCTGATGGTAGAGGCCAAGCAGCCAGTAGAGGTGCTCGGGGGGGAGGGTGTGCAGCTGGCGCAGGGCCGGATCCAGTCTGCCTCCCTCATGGGGCCAAGGCTCGGGAGGGAAGAGCTCGGCGAGGGGGAGTCGCAGCAGTCGGCTGAGCACGGCTGCGTCGGCCAGAGTCATAAATTCCTCCCGCTCGGGGGAGAGCCAGCGGCTGATGGTGGAGGCGGGAATATGGGAGAGGGCCGCGAGCTGTTTGGCATTCCAGCCCCGCTCGAGCAGTAGCTGACTCAGGTGCAGCTTGGCCGCCCTCACATAGTCGAGGTCGGCCGGGCTCAGATAGGCTTTGCGGATCTTTCTCATGGGGCAACTCCCTTCAGCGGTTGCCCGTGCTCATGGTGATGGCCTTGTCAGATCTGACAGGTATTTCATCTTTGAAACAGCATAGGCAAAGGGCTATATCTTTGCCCGCTCCGGCCACCTACCTTGGGACCCTCCTTTGATACATGAGTCAATAGGCTGGCAGGAGGTGTCATTATCCATGCCGTGGGAACTCTATCTCTACCTTGGCAAGATCTGCTGTGGACCCTTTCCCCTTACCCTCGAGGAGGGCGAGGGGGTGGCGCCACGGGTCGCGGGTCTTATCGCCGAACTCTCCCTGCCCGAGCGCACCTGTTGGGTGCTGGTGGAGCCTGGTCAGGCTCCGCACTGGCCCGAGGGGAGTGAGCCGAGCTGTTATTTCCGTCCCGATTTCCCCTTGCCCCCCTCGCGATGATCCTTTACAAAACAAATTCACTGTATAAAAATACAGGTGTTTCGTGAGGCGTGATGAGGCGCACAAGGATGAAAGTAGAGATCATTATCGACCGTAAGCATCAGATCACCCAGGTAGTGATGGATGCCCTCTATCAGGCGCTGCAAGCGCGACTGCAGGAGATCTATCCCGATATCCTGATCCGGGTGGCCCATGGCAGCGCCATGGCCATGAACATCACCCGGGCCAGCAAGGAGGAGCGCGAAGAGCTTGAGGCGCTGGTGCAGTCGGTGTGGGAAGAGGCCGACAGCTGGATGCCGGAGGTGGCCTCCTCCTAGCCGTACCCGTGTCATGGAAGAAGCCAGCCACCGGGGCTGGCTTCTTTTTTTGATGGGGACAACGATGCCCGCGCACCATGGGATAGCTCAACACTCGGTGATATTGACCGCCAGCCCCCCGCGCGCCGTCTCCTTGTACTTGGTCTTCATGTCGAGCCCGGTCTCACGCATGGTCTTGATCACCTTGTCCAGCGATACCTTGTGCTCCCCGGTACCGCGCAGGGCCAATTTGGCGGCGTTGATCGCCTTGACCGCCCCCATGGCGTTACGCTCGATACAGGGCACCTGCACCTGGCCGCCCACCGGATCGCAGGTGAGCCCCAGATTGTGCTCCATGCCGATTTCGGCGGCGTTTTCCACGTTGTCCGGACTTCCCCCCAGCAGCTCGGCCAGGGCGCCGGCCGCCATGGAGCAGGCGACGCCTACCTCCCCCTGACATCCCACCTCGGCCCCCGACAGGGAGGCGTTCTTCTTGTAGAGGATGCCGATGGCGGCGGCGGTGAGGAAGAATCGCACCAGGTGATCGTCATCGACCGGGTGCACGAAGCGATCGTAGTAGTGCAGTACCGCCGGGATAATGCCGGAGGCGCCGTTGGTCGGTGCGGTCACCACTCGCCCCCCCGCGGCGTTCTCCTCGTTGACGGCCAGGGCGAAGAGATCCACCCACTCCATCACCATCAGGGGATCCTTGTTAAACCCTGCCTCGCTGGTGAGCTGACGAAACAGGGCCGGCGCCCGGCGCTTGACCTTGAGTCCACCGGGGAGGATCCCTTCACTCTTGCAGCCACGGGTGACGCAGGCACGCATGGTCTCCCAGATCCGGCGCAGCCGCGCCTTGATCTCTTCCTCGCGGCGAAACACCTTCTCGTTGGCCAGCATCACGGCGGCGATGGAGAGGCCGCTCTCCCTGCAGTGGGCGAGCAGCTCTGCACCGCTGTCGAAGGGGTAGGGGATGGGGTGCTGGCGTGCCTCTTCATTGGCCTCTTCCCGTGCCGAGGCAAACTGGCTCTCTTCGATGATAAAACCGCCCCCGATGGAGTAGTAGGTCTGTTCGCACAGCAGCGTATCGCCGTCAAAGGCTCTGAACGTCATGCCGTTGGCATGCAGGGGTAGACTCTTGCGGCGATTAAAGATAATGGCCCCGAGGCGCGGGAAGTGGCTGGGCTGTTGCCCGCCCAGCGCCAGGGTTTCGCTCTGCTCGACGGCGCCGAGAAAGGACGGGATGAGATCGATATCGACTGTGTCGGGTTCAAAACCCGCCAGTCCCAGGATGATCGCCTTACCGGTGCCGTGCCCCTTGCCAGTCTGGCCGAGGGAGCCATAACACTCGGTCTCGACCCGTGTGGTGCGTGACAGGCTCTGTTGTTGCGCCAGGAATTGGATGAAGGCATGGGCGGCACGCATGGGGCCGACGGTGTGGGAAGAGGAGGGGCCGATCCCGATAGAGAAGAGGTCAAACACGCTGATCATGGGCCGAGGCTCCATTATGAATTTTGTCTAAATATTGTCACTTTTTTGAGCCTCATGGAAAGGTGGTGGCGTGAACCAGGGCCCAGAAATGAAAAGGGGCTGCAAAAGCAGCCCCTTGGATCGGCGATCTTGGCTCTTAGCCAACCAGTTGGAACAGGATGGCGGAGATGGCAGTCAGACCCATCACGGTCACGAAGACGTTGCTGATGGCGCCCTGATACTTGGCCATGGCCGGTACCTTCTTGATGGCGTACATGGGCATGATGAACAGGATGGTCGCGATGATGGGGCCGCCCAGGGACTCGATCATGCCGAGGATGGAGGGGTTGGCCACCGCAGTCCCCCACAGGGTCAGGATGAAGAAGGCAATGATGAACACCTCGATCTTCTTCATGTTCGGCTGTTTGCCACTGCTGCGCATCTGCTGAACGATGATCCCCTTGAGGCCTTCACGGGCACCCAGATAGTGGCCGAAGAAGGAGGAGACGATGGCCACAAAGGCGACCAGCGGACCAAAGTAGGAGATGATCGGGCTGGCGTGCTGGTTGGCCAGGTAGGAGAGCACGGCGATGTTCTGGGCCTTGGCTTCGGCCAGCTGGGCAGGGGTCAGGCTCATCACGCAGGAGAAGACGAAGAACATGACGAAGCCGAGCAGGACCATGCTGGTGCGCTTGAGGATCGCATCGGACTTGGCCACGGCGTTGTCGCCGTTGTCGCGGCGCTGGGCCAGGGCAAAGCTGGAGATGGCCGGGCTGTGGTTAAAGGCAAACACCAGCACCGGAATGGTCAGCCACAGGGTGGTGGCGAAATCCTTGGCACTCGGTACCTGGGACAGGGCAGCGCCGCTCCAGTCCGGAATGAGGTAGAGGGAGAGGCCGGCCAGGATGGCGATGAGCGGGTAGACCAGCAGCTCGGTGACCTTCAGCATCAGCTTCTCACCGGCCAGCATCACCGACATCATGCCCATGATCAGCACGATGGAGAGGATCCAGCGCGGTGGCGCCGTCATCTGCAGCTGGTTGACCATGAAGCTCTCGACCGTGTTGGTGATACCGACACCGTAGATGAGCACGATCGGATAGATGGCGAAGAAGTAGAGGAGGGTAATGAGCTTGCCGGCGCCCATGCCGAAATGCTCTTCCACGACCTGGGTGATGTCGGCATTCTTCTGCTTGGAGGAGAGCACGAAGCGGGCCAGACCGCGGTGGGCAAAATAGGTCATGGGACCGACCAGCAGGGCCATGACCACCAGGGGCCAAAAGCCGCCCATACCGGCATTGATGGGCAGGAACAGAATACCGGCGCCGACGGCGGTACCGAACAGGCTGATCACCCAGGTTGTGTCTTGTTTCGTCCAACCGCAGGACGTGGCGGAGCTGATTCCTTGCTCCTGACGGCTAGCAATTCCTTGCGCGCTTGTGACGTTGTCAGACATGTAAACACCCCATATGTGTGTGGTTCTTATGATGCGGCGCAAGAATACAGGGTTTGTAGTGAAAAATGTTGATCAAATTCCACTTTTCACGGGGTTCATATCAACAAATGTATAGAATCGTGATCTTATCGATAATTTTTAAACTTTTTTGAAAAGGTTTAAACGTAAATTGAATGTTAATGGGCCCCTATTGGGGCTCTTTTGTGTTTCGGAAATGTTGTGGGGCCAGCTGACTGGCCAGTTGTCGGATGATGGCGGCCGTGGCTCCCCAGATGAGTTCCTCTTGCCAGGGGATAAACCAGATGGTGTGACGCTCACCGCGCCGCTCGACCGCCCATCCCTGATGGTGGGCGGGGGTCAACAGAAAGGCGAGGGGCACCTCGAAGGCGCGCTCCACCTCGTGAGGATTGGGGGTGGCCACATAGTCGGGGCTCAGCAGGGCGACCACGGGTTGTACCCAGAAGCGCGACACCGTTGGCATCGGGGGCAGGTGGCCGAGCACCGTCAGGTGTGAGGGGGGGATGCCGAGCTCTTCCCGGGTTTCGCGAAGGGCCGTGGCGATGAGGCTCGCATCTTCCGGATCGCGCCGCCCGCCGGGAAAACTCACCTGGCCCGCGTGGTGGCGCAGGTGGCGGGCGCGGCGGGTAAGCAGCAGCTGCCATCCGCTCTCGCGCAGCACCAGGGGCAGCAGGACGGCGGCCTGATCCAGATCGGCCCGGTGGGCGGCGCCAGGCGCCGCAGGCCGGGTGAGCAGATAGCGGACGAGCAGCTCGTCGCGGGTCATGGTGACTCCAGCAGGGGAAGGATGCGCGAGAGTTTGTCGAAGGTCTCCTGATATTCGCTATGGACCTGGGAGTCGGCCACTATGCCGCCGCCGGCCCAGCAATAGAGGTGACCGGCTTCGGCGATCAGGGTGCGGATCGTGATGCTGGTATCCATCTGGCCATGCTGGCTGATATAGCCGATGCTGCCGCAGTAAGCGTAGCGGCGCACCGGCTCGAGCTCCTCGATGATCCCCATGGCGCGGATCTTGGGGGCGCCGGTGATGGAGCCGCCCGGGAAGCAGGCACGCAGCAGATCCACCGCCGTGTAGCCTGCGGCCAGTTCACCGCGCACCGTGGAGACCAGGTGATGGACCGCCGGAAAGCTCTCGATGGCGAACAGATGGGGGACGTTCACCGTGCCCGGCGTGCAGACCCGGCCGATGTCGTTGCGCAGCAAGTCCACGATCATCAGGTTCTCGGCCCTGTCCTTGGGGGCCTGGGAGAGCTCGATGGCGGCAGCGGCGTCGCGCTCGGGATCCGGATGGCGTGCCCGGGTTCCCTTGATGGGCTTGGTCTCGACTGTTCGCCCTGCAAGGCGCAAGAAGCGCTCCGGCGACAGGCTCAAGATGGCGGCGCCGGGCAGCCTGATAAAGGCAGAGAAGGGAGCCCGGTTCCCCTGACACAGGCGCAGATAGGCTTGCCACTCATCCCCCCGATAGCCGGCACAGAAGCGCTGGGTCAGGTTGATCTGATAGCAGTCCCCGGCGCTCAGATAGGCCTGGATGGCGTCAAATTTTTCACCGTACTCCTGGCGGCTCATGTTGCTGGCCCAGGGCGAGGTCAGGGCGAAGGGGGCGGGGGGCGGTTCGTGGTGGCCCAGCAGCCAGTCGTGGCGGGCCTGCCATTGCGCCTTGTCGCCTTGTACCACGAGTTGGGTGATGCCAATCTCATGGTCACGGATGAGGGCCCAGTCGTAGATCCCCACCGCCATATCGGGCAGGCGCAGATCGGCCTTGGCCTGGTTTGGCAGACGCTCGAAGCGGCGCCCCAGGTCGTAGCCAAACAGCCCCAGGGCTCCGCCGGTAAACGGCAGAGGTATCGTCTCTACCTGTTGGGGGCCGAGCAGTTGCGCCTGCCACTGGGCCAGCAGGGCGAGGGGATCATCTGTGCTGTGATGGGTCTCTCCACCCTGGCGGATATGAGTGGAGGCTCCCCGGGTCTCCAGAGTGGCCACAGGATCGGCCACCAGGATGTCAAAGCGGTTGTCCTCGCCGGGCTCTCCGGCCGAGTCGAGCAGCATGGCCCAAGGCTCACCGGCGAGGCGGCTGAAGAAGGTGCGCAGGTTGGCGGCAGGGAAGGGGGCTATGTATCGATGCGTCGTCATGTTTTTTAAGGCGTTAAACCGGCAAACGGCAGTTTTGCGACCTGATCCCTAGTCGTTTCGGTGCTCGGGAGCGTATCATAGCCCGGCAAAATGGAGCAAAGTCGCCGCGGGAAGCGGTCAGCTAGCAGTTCAGTCCGATCGCGGCATCGTCATGGCACCCTTGCCAGGATATTCAGCACGTTAGGCAAGGCCAGTGAGGCAATTATGAGCATCATAAAAAAACAGGATTTTATCGATTCCATCGCAGATGCCCTGCAATACATCTCCTATTACCATCCCCTCGATTTCGTTCAGGCTGCCAAGGCGGCCTATGACAGAGAGCTGAATCCGGCCGCCAAGGATGCCCTGGCCCAGATCCTGATCAACTCTCGCATGTCTGCCGAAGGCCACCGCCCCCTTTGCCAGGACACCGGCATCGTCACCTGCTTCGTGAAGATCGGCATGCAGGTGCAGTGGGATAGCGACATGACGGTGCAGGAGATGGTGGACGAAGGCACCCGCCGCGCCTACACCAACCCGGATAACCCGCTGCGCGCCTCTGTGCTGGCCGATCCCGCCGGCAGCCGCAAGAACACCAAAGACAATGCGCCGGCCGTGGTCCACATCGAGATGGTACAGGGTGACAAGGTCGAGGTGAGCATCGCCGCCAAGGGCGGTGGCTCCGAGAACAAGTCCAAGATGGTGATGCTCAACCCCTCCGACGACATCGTCGAGTGGGTGCTCAAGACAGTGCCGACCATGGGGGCCGGCTGGTGCCCGCCCGGCATGCTGGGTATCGGCATCGGCGGCACCGCCGAGAAGGCGGCCGTGCTGGCCAAAGAGGCCCTGATGGAGCATATCGACATTCAGGAGCTGATCGCCCGCGGCCCCGTCACCACTGAAGAGAAGCTGCGCGTCGAGCTCTATGACAAGGTCAACAAGCTCGGCATCGGTGCCCAGGGCCTCGGTGGCCTTACGACCGTGCTGGATGTGAAGGTCAAATCCGCGCCGACTCACGCCGCCTCCAAGCCGGTGGTGATGATCCCCAACTGTGCGGCTACCCGTCATGTCCATTTTGAACTCGACGGTAGCGGCCCGGCCGAGCTGACCCCGCCCAAGCTCGAAGACTGGCCCGAGATCACCCGCGAGGCGGGGGGCAACGTGCGCCGGGTCAACGTCGATGGCATCACCAAGGCCGAGCTCGCCAGCTGGAAGAGCGGTGACACCGTGCTGCTGTCGGGCAAGATCCTCACCGGTCGTGACGCCGCCCACAAGCGTATCGCCGACATGTTGGCGCGCGGTGAAGGGCTGCCGGAAGGGGTCGACTTCACCAACCGCTTCATCTACTACGTGGGGCCGGTCGATGCGGTGCGTGACGAAGTGGTCGGCCCCGCCGGCCCCACGACCTCCACCCGGATGGACAAGTTTAGCGACATGATGTTGGGCCAGACCGGCCTCATCGGCATGATCGGCAAGTCCGAGCGCGGTCCGAAAACCGTGCAGTGCATCAAGGAGCACCAGGCCGTCTACCTGATGGCCGTGGGGGGCGCCGCCTATCTGGTGGCCAAGGCCATCAAGAAGGCCCGCGTGGTCGCCTTTGCCGATCTGGGCATGGAGGCCATCTACGAGTTTGAGGTGGAAGATATGCCGGTGACCGTGGCGGTCGACTCGCAAGGCAACAACATCCACGAGACTGGCCCGGCCTTCTGGTCGGCCAAGATTGCCGAGCTCGACGGCAAGCTCTCCTCCTGATAGCCCGGGGCGGGATCAGAAGCAAAAAGGCGCATCCGAAAGGATGCGCCTTTTTATCGCGGCGAGATCACCAGCGGTAGGTGTTGAGCAGGGACTCGAGGCGGTTGGAGAGGGTCACCAGCTCGGCGCAGGCCATGTTGGCGGCGCGGGCCTGGGAGAGTGTCTCATGGGCCACGTCGCGGATGCCGTTGACCGAGAGGCTTACGTCGTGGCAGACCCGGCTCTGCTCCGACGCTGCCTGCACCATCTGGCCATTAAGGGTGTTGATGGTGGCGATGCGCTCTATGATGGTCTGCATGGCATCCAGGGTCTCCCGGGTCCGGATGATGCTCTCTTCGGCCTTGTGTTCGGCATCGCCAATGACGCCGACGGCGCTCTGAGCCTCCTCCTGCAGCGCCTTGATCATCTGGGCAATGTCCTCGCTGGCGGCGCGGCTGCGACTCGACAGCGCCCGCACCTCGTCGGCCACCACCGCAAAGCCGCGACCCTGCTCACCGGCTCTTGCGGCTTCAATGGCCGCATTGAGAGCCAGCAGGTTGGTCTGATCGGCGATCCCCTTGATCACCTCCAGCACCCCGTCCACCGCCAGGCAGCGCTCGTCCAGAGCCTGGATCACCCGATCGACCCGGCTGATCTCGGCCGACATCTCACCCATGCTGCCGATAGAGGCTTGGGCGAGGCGGCTCGCCTGAGCGGCGTCCCTGTCGGTGAGGGCCGAGAGCTCGGCACTGCGTTCGCTGTGCTGGCGCACCTCGCTGGAGCTGGCATCGAGCTCGGTCACTGCGGTGGCCACCTGATCGGTCTGATCGTTTTGGCTGTTGGCGTGCTGCTCTGTGCTGGCGGCGACGCCGCGGATCTTCTCTGATTCGCTCAGGATCTGGCGGCTCGCCGTTTCCACCTCTTGCAGGCTGCTCTTGAACCCTTGCACCATCTCGTCCACCGCCCGGGTCATGGCACCGAGCTCATCCTTGCCGGCCCGGGGCAGAGGCAGGGAGAGATCCCGGCTGGCGGCGATATGGGTAACGGTACCCTGCAGCGCCTTGATGGGACGTTTGATATAGCGTTGTAGTACCCAGGCGAGCACCGCAAAGCCGAGGCCAAATACCAGGGTCATGGCACCGACGAGAAGCCAGTTGTTGTGCCTGATCTCGGCAAAGGTGTGACCGAGATCATAGGTGATGCGTACCGCCCCCATCACGGTTCCCTCAGGCACCTGGTGGCAGGTCGTGCACTGGGTGCCGCGGTACTCCTTGTAGGCCTTGAAGGGTTTGATCAGGGTGAGTCGCTCACCCTCGACCGCCAGGATCTCTTCCCCTTGTTCGATGGCCCTCTTGTCCCACTCGTCCACCACCTTCTGATCGGCAAAGCCGGGGCCGAAGATGGCGCTGACCGCGGGGGCGCGGACCAGACGGGCCTCGACCACACCCGGCTCGCTTTTGAGCTTGGTCTGGACCATCTGTCGGTTGCCGATGGTGCCTGTCATCATCAGCACATTGAGCTGATCCATATAGGTGTTGGCAGCGCTGTCGATCTTCTCGGTGACCAGCTTGAGGGAGAGATCGCGCTGCAGCCAGGCCGAGAGTTCGTAGGAGAGAAAAAAGGTTGAGCCTATGACCAGAGACAGGGGGAGAAAGATCTTCTGGTTTAGCGAGAGATTACGCATGGTTTGGCGTCCATGTTCATGAGTCGTCATCATTTGCCGCCATGACGAGGTGGCAACATCAGGGGTACATCCTTATCGGCGCAGTTTATCAATAACTTAACCTGATGGGTGTCAAAGGGCTCGGTTATTGGGCGCCAGCGCACAGAGTTGATCCAGCGCAATCGCATGAAAGTGATAATCAATATCATTAATGGATTGCGTGATCACAAAGAAGCAGAAAATCCATGATCTTTACTCCCACCATGACCGGGATGGCGACCCCATCCCCTCTCCAGTTTGCCTTTGTCGCCAAGCACACTCCCCATGCGGGCAGAAGAGGCGCTCCCCTTGCCCTTGATGAACCGCAGTGGCAAGAGCGTTGGCAGCAAGCCTCGACGGCGGCCCGGCGTGCCCTCTACCTCCATATCCCGTTTTGCCGCAAGCGCTGCAGCTTCTGCAACTTCTTCGAAAATGGCGCCAATCCGGCGCGCATGGAGGCCTATGTCACCGCCCTGTGCGGGGAGATCAAGCGCCGTGCCGACACCCCCTTCGCCCAGAGTCGCCCGTTTGGCGCCGTTTATCTGGGGGGAGGCACCCCGACCGACATGACGGCCGATCAAATAGGACGGCTGCTCGAGGTAGTGCGCCGCTTTCCGCTTGCCCCCGATGCCGAGGTGACGCTGGAGGGGCGCCTCAACGGCTTTGACGATGAGAAGTGGCAAGCGGCCCTGGAGGGAGGGGTTAACCGCTTCTCGTTTGGGGTGCAGAGCTTTGACAGCCGGGTGCGTCTGGCCGCCGGCCGCCTCGATGAGCGCGAGGCGCTGCTCGCACGGCTGCAAACCCTGAGTGAACGAGACAGTGCCGTGGTGGTGGCCGACCTTATCTTCGGCCTGCCCTGGCAGAGCCACGCCAGTTGGGCGCAGGATCTGGACGATCTCTTGGCCAGCCGGGTTCACGGGGTGGATCTCTACCAGCTCATCGGTCTGCCCGGTAACAACCTCGAGCGCTTCAACGCCTCGGGGCGCCAACCCGAGGGGCTGCCCAGTGCCGAGCGTGCCCTCATGTATCGCTGTGGTGCCGAGCGCCTCGAGGAGGCCGGTTGGGAGCGCCTCTCCTGCTGTCACTGGCGACGCGACGGGCGTGAGCACAGCCGCTACAACCGGCTGGCCAAGTCGGGGGCCGAGATCCTCCCCTTCGGCGCAGGGGCCGGGGGGGTATTTCAAGGCATGAGGGTGATGAACGGGCGAGATCTGAACGCGTGGCACCAGGCGCTCTCGGCCGGCGTGCCGGTGCCTGCCATGATGATGGGGCAAGGGCCGAATGATGCCTGGCTGGGACGGGTGAGCGGCGCCCTGGATCAGGGCTTGTTACCCTGGGCCATCTTGCCCGAGCCGTGGCGGGCGCCCCTTGCCACCCTGTTTATACGCTGGCAGGAGCACGGTTTGGCCAGGGTGGGGGAGGAGGGGGTGAGCCTCACCCTGGCCGGGCGTTTCTGGACGGTGAATCTGCAGGCCGGGTTACTCGAGTTCCTCGACGCGAACCCTGAGGCCGCCTTCGGCGAGGCGGGCTGACAGGCGTGCCCCCACCCGGGTATCGCGGGGAGTACGCACCACCTTGCCTTCCTCATCGCGCAAGATGGCGTAACCCCGACCCAGGGTGGCCAGAGGGCTCACCCCGTCCAGGCGTGCGGCCAGGGTCCCCATGCGGTGGCCGCGATCGCTCAGCAGACGCCCCATGGCGGCGGTGAGGCGCTCGCCGGCCAGTTGATGGCGGCGCCGTCCCTCCTCGAGACGCCGTGCCGGAGTGTGTCGCTCGAGGCGCTGGGCAAGCTGGGCCAGACGCCGCTCGCTGCCTTGCAGCTGGCGGCTCATCTGCCGCTCCAGGCGCAGGGCCAACTCATCGAGACGCTGGGACTGCTGCTCCAGAGTGCGCTGGGGATCCCTGTGCTCGAGGCGCTTGGCCAGCAGGGTGAGGTGGTGCCGGTTCCCCTGCAGCAGTTGCAAGGCGCTGCGGCGCAGCCGCAGATCGAGCGCCCCCAGGCGCTCGCGCAGCTGACCCTGATCCGGAGCCACCAGCTCGGCGGCCGCCGACGGGGTGGGGGCACGCAGATCGGCCACAAAGTCGCTGATGGTGACATCCACCTCATGACCGACCGCGCTCACCACCGGGATGGCGCTCTGGGCGATGGCCCGTGCCACCGCCTCTTCGTTGAAGCACCAGAGATCTTCGAGCGAGCCGCCGCCGCGCCCCAGGATGATCACATCCACCTCGGCCCGTCGGTTGGCGGTGTAGAGGGCATGCACTATCTGGCCGATGGCGGCCTGACCCTGCACCTGAGTGGGGTAGATGATCACCGGCAGAGCAGGGGCGCGCCGACGCAGCACGGTCAGCATGTCGTGCAGGGCGGCGCCGGTGGCGGAGGTGATGATGCCGACCGCCCTCGGCTGGGCTGGCAGGGGGCGCTTGCGCCCGGCATCAAACAGCCCCTCGATGGTGAGACGCTGCTTGAGCTCCTCGAAGCGCATGGCCAACACCCCGTCGCCGGCGGGTTGCATGCTCTCGATGATGAGCTGGTAGTCGCCGCGCGGCTCAAACAGGGAGACGCGGGCCTGCACCAGCACCTGCATGCCATCCCGTGGGCGCAGGGGCACCCGGCGGTTGTTCCCCTTGAACATGGCGCAGCGCACCTGGGAGGAGAGATCCTTGAGGGAGAAGTACCAGTGGCCCGAGGCCGGCATGGCGAGGTTGGAGATCTCGCCATTGAGCCAGACGGTGCCAATTTCGTGCTCAAGCAGCATGCGCACGGCGCCGTTGAGCCGGGTGACGGTATAGACCTGGGATGGGTGGGTCAAAACGGTCCCTTATGCCGGTAGCCGCCCGGAGGCGGGGAGAAACGTGGGGCCTATCTTATCCCAGAATCCCTCCTGTTAGGGAGGCTGTTAGGGAGGGTGTCAGAGAGGGCGTTAGATAGCCTATGAGCCACATGCCGGGTTCGATTGGCGCACTCTGGTGGTCGGCGGGCGCACTCGCAGGGCTCAAGGGGGAGCAGACGAGGGAGAAAAAATGCTGCCCCGAAGGGGACGATGGGGAGTGGAACTTAATGAATTAACCATTTACCCAAGCTGAGTTGGCGCTTTATTCTGATTTTTTATTCACCCTTGGTCCTATATTCCGAATAAGGGCACTTTGGGGTATCTTACCCCCACCCGCCGCGACTCACGTCGCTGTGGGGGCTGGCAGGACGCCGGTCGCCGCTATTTCAGGGAGCCTTTATTCATGTCTGATACCACCCTCACCAGCCGGGTGCCCCATACCCGTCTCGATGATCTCTATGCCCTTGCCCTTGGCATCATGTTTATCGCCATGGGACTCAATCTGCTCAAGTGGTCCGGGATGATCACAGGGGGGATTGCCGGTATCGCCCTGCTGCTCTCCCACTTTGTGGCGCTGCCTATTGGCGTGCTCTTCTTTCTGGTTAACGCCCCCTTCATGATCTTTTGTGCCTTCACCATGGGGCGCGACTTTACCCTCAAGACCCTGGCGGTGAACCTGCTGCTCTCGGCGGCCACCCAGTTGGTGCCCCATCTGTTGAGCGTCACCTACATCCACCCCCTGTTTGCCGCCCTGGTGGGGGGCTCTTTCCTCGGCATGGGGGTGCTCTCGCTGGCGCGCCACAACGCCTCGGTGGGCGGGGTCGGGGTGGTCACTCTCTGGTTGCAGCGGCGCTTTCACATCAATGCGGGAAAGAGCCAGATGGCACTTGATCTGCTGGTCTTTGCCCTCTCCCTGCTGACTCTGCCGCTCCCGCTGTTGCTCTGGTCAGCCTTGAGCGCCCTGGCCATGAACGCCATGTTGATGGTCTGGCACAAACCGGGCCGCTACCTGGGATAAGCAAAAAGATCATTTCTCGGCAAACCGGGCCGGTTTTGGCCTGATATTGTTGATCTTTTGCCGTGTTGGAAGGCATAAACGGGATTTGTCGTAAAAAATTCAAATTTAATACTTTACGACAGGCCGATTCATCGGTAGAATTCGCCGGCAATATTTTACACCCCCACACCACAGGTGAGATATTGCCATGCTCAGGATTGCCAAAGAAGCGCTGACCTTCGACGACGTGTTGTTGGTACCGGCCCACTCCACTGTTCTCCCCAATACCGCCGATCTTCGCACCAAGCTGACCTCCGGGATCAGTCTCAACATCCCCATGATCTCCGCCGCCATGGATACCGTGACCGAGGCAAACCTCGCCATTGCCCTGGCCCAGGAAGGGGGCATCGGCTTTATCCACAAGAACATGTCCGTTGAGCAGCAGGCTGCCGAAGTGCGCAAGGTCAAGAAGTACGAGAGCGGCGTGGTCTCCGACCCCGTCACCGTGCGTCCCGACATGACCATCGCCCAGATCAAGGAGCTGAGCCACCGTAACGGGTTTGCCGGCTACCCCGTGGTCACCGAGGGCAACCAGCTGGTGGGCATCATCACCGGCCGTGATGTGCGCTTCGTCACCGATCTCTCCCTCACCGTCGAGCAGGTCATGACCCAAAAAGATCGTCTGGTCACGGTACGCGAAGGCGCCGCCCGTGACGAGGTGGTGGGTCTGATGCAAAAACACCGCATCGAGAAGGTGCTGGTGGTCAACGGCGACTTCACGCTCAAGGGCATGATCACCGTGAAGGATTTCCAGAAGGCCGAGCGCAAGCCCCATGCCTGTAAGGACGAGCAGGGTCGTCTGCGCGTCGGCGCCGCCGTCGGTGCCGGTGCCGGTAACGAAGAGCGCGTCGCCGCCCTGGTCGAGGCCGGTGTCGACGTCCTGCTCATCGACTCCTCCCACGGTCACTCCCAGGGGGTGCTGGATCGCATCAAGGCGACCCGTGAGGCCTATCCCAACCTGCAGATCATCGGCGGTAACGTCGCCACTGCGGCCGGCGCGCGCGCCCTGGCCGAGGCCGGCGTCAACGCGGTCAAGGTCGGTATCGGCCCCGGCTCCATCTGCACCACCCGTATCGTCACCGGCGTGGGCGTGCCCCAGATCACCGCCATCTCCGACGCCGTCGAGGCCCTCGAGGGTACCGGCATTCCGGTCATCGCCGACGGTGGCATCCGTTTCTCCGGCGACATCGCCAAGGCCATCGCCGCCGGCGCCAGCTGCGTCATGGTGGGCTCCATGTTTGCCGGTACCGAAGAGGCTCCGGGCGAGATCGAGCTCTACCAGGGCCGCTCCTTCAAATCTTACCGTGGCATGGGCTCCTTGGGGGCCATGTCCAAGGGGTCGAGCGATCGCTACTTCCAGAGCGACAATGCCGCCGACAAGCTGGTGCCGGAAGGGATCGAAGGGCGCGTGCCGTACAAGGGCCGCCTCAAGGAGATCATCCACCAGCAGATGGGGGGCCTGCGCTCCTCCATGGGCCTGACCGGCAGTGCCACCATCGACGAGATGCGTACCAAGGCCGAGTTCGTGCGGATCTCCGGCGCCGGGATGAAAGAGTCCCACGTCCACGACGTGACCATTACCAAGGAAGCCCCCAACTATCGGATGGGCTAACAAGACGGGGCCCTGCGCCCCGTTTTTCCAACCTTTTTACCCCCACACCAGCCTGAAACAGGATGAACATGAGTAAAAATATTCACGATCACCGTATCCTGATCCTGGACTTCGGTTCCCAGTACACCCAGCTGATCGCCCGCCGCGTGCGCGAAATCGGTGTCTACTGCGAGCTGTGGGCCTGGGACGTGACCGAAGAGCAGATCCGCGAATTCAATCCGAGCGGCATCATCCTCTCCGGCGGCCCCGAGTCCGTCACCGAGGCGGGCAGCCCGCGCGCCCCCGAATATGTCTTCAACGCCGGTGTGCCCGTGTTTGGCATCTGCTACGGCATGCAGACCATGGCCGAGCAGCTCGGTGGCAAGGTCTCTTCCTCCACCGAGCGCGAGTTTGGCTACGCTCAGGTCGAGGTGGTGGCCCAGAGCGCCCTGCTGCGCAACATCGAAGACGCCATCGCCGATAACGGCAATGCCATGCTGGACGTCTGGATGAGCCACGGTGACAAGGTCACCACCATCCCCGAGACCTTCACCACGGTTGCCCGCACCCCGACCTGCCCCCACGCCGCCATGGCCTGGGAAGATAAGCGCTTCTACGGCGTGCAATTCCACCCGGAAGTGACCCACACCCGCCAGGGTGCCCGCATGCTCGAGCACTTTGTCAAAGACATCTGCGGCTGCGAGTGTCTGTGGACCCCGGCCACCATCATCGACGACGCCGTCGCCCGCATTCGCGAGCAGGTGGGCGATGACGAGGTGATCCTGGGTCTCTCCGGCGGTGTGGATTCTTCTGTGGTGGCCATGCTGGTGCACCGCGCCATCGGCGATCGCCTCACTTGCGTCTTCGTCGACAACGGCCTGCTGCGCCTGAACGAAGGGACCCAGGTGATGGAGATGTTTGGGGATCACTTCGGTCTCAACATCATCAAGGTGGATGCCGAGCAGCGCTTCCTCACCGCACTGGCCGGCGAAGACGAGCCGGAGGCCAAGCGCAAGATCATCGGCCGCGTCTTCGTCGAGGTGTTCGACGACGAGGCGAAGAAGCTGAAAAACGCCCGCTGGCTGGCCCAGGGCACCATCTATCCCGACGTCATCGAATCGGCCGCCAGCAAGACCGGCAAGGCCCACGTCATCAAGTCTCACCACAACGTCGGCGGTCTGCCGGAAGAGATGAAGATGGGCCTGGTCGAGCCCCTGCGCGAGCTGTTCAAGGACGAGGTACGCCGCGTCGGTCTCGAACTGGGTCTGCCCTACGACATGCTCTATCGCCACCCGTTCCCGGGACCGGGCCTGGGCGTGCGTGTGCTCGGCGAAGTGAAGAAAGAGTATTGCGACCTGCTGCGCCGCGCCGATGCCATCTTTATCGAAGAGCTGCGCAAGGCCGATCTCTACAACCGCGTCAGCCAGGCGTTCGCCGTCTTCCTGCCGGTGCGCTCGGTCGGTGTCATGGGCGATGGTCGCAAATATGACTGGGTCATTGCCCTGCGTGCCGTCGAGACCATCGACTTTATGACCGCCCACTGGGCCCACCTGCCGTACGACTTCCTCGGCCACGTGTCGAACCGCATCATCAACGAGATCAATGGCATCTCTCGCGTGGTGTACGACGTTTCCGGCAAGCCGCCCGCCACCATCGAGTGGGAATAAGCGGCCGCGCCCCGAGCGCAGCCAAAAGTGTTAAAAAGACGCCCTTGGGGCGTCTTTTCTTTTTCCAATCGTTTGCGTCTCACTCTTCTTGAGATCTGGAGTCGAGAACAGGGTGACTGTCATTTGTAACAGGGGCGCTTTTTGAAACCCACCCTACGCTCATTAATGCCAAATGAGACCGCTTTCGAGACGGCGCTGTCATGGCGATATGGGAGTATGGCAGCCTGCTGCCTTACACCCTGTGGGAGTCTTTCATGCCGAAAGCCTTGGCATGGCTTCCCGGTGGAGTCCGGACACCACCTAAATCAACGGGGCGGAACCCGAACAGCCATATGAGTAGGGATGAGTCATCACGGAGGGTTTGTTATGTCGGATCAAGCTGTGCTGGTTGGCGGATGGACTGCATACCATAAGCTGACCGCCGAGGATCAAGCGGTGTTCAACGAAGCCATGAAAGGATTTGTCGGGGTGGAGTATCAGCCCTTTGAGGTGTCCACCCAGGTGGTCGCGGGGATGAACTACCGCTACAAATGCAAGACCACAGTACCGTTACCGACGCCCATTCACGGCGAGGCTGTCGTGCAGATCTTCAAGTCGCTGGACGGCTCTGCTCATATCACCTCCATCACTCCCATCTAATCGCGGGCAGTGGTGGGGGAGGGGCTGGCCAGCGGTGACGCCCCCAAAACCTGCAATGAAAAGACGCCACTGCGGCGTAATGCCGATCAGTTAAGGATCCATTGACCGATCCTTCTGATATGTGAAAATCCGAAACCTATTGATTGGTTTCGGATTTTTTATGCGCATCGAA
>NZ_JBFODE010000034.1:0-15219 GCF_040908155.1 Aeromonas sp. R6-2
GAAAATGTCCGACTCAAGCGCCAACTGGCTGAGCAAGCAGAAGAGTTGGCCCTGGTAAAAAAAGCCGCCGCGTACTTTGCCAAACACCTGAAGTGAAGTACGCCTTTATAGCCGAGCATATCAGGCAGTTCAAGGTGACCACCATGACCCGCATCCTGGGTGTGGCCCGCAGCGGTTTTTATGCCTGGCGGACCAGACAGGGCATAGTCTCTGCTCGAGCCCAGATGCGACATCAACTGGACGTTCAGGTAGCCGAGACCTTTGCCGCCGCCAAGGGGCGCAGTGGGGCTATCCGTATCACCAAAATCCTGGCGAAACAGGGCGTAGTGCATAACCGAAAGACAGTGGCCAAGAGCCTGCAACGTCAGGGATTGCGAGCCAAAGCGGCACGCAAGTTCAAGGCGACCACCCAGAGTCGGCACAACCTGCCGGTGGCCGACAACCTGCTGGCACAGGACTTCAGTACCAGCGCCCCCAACCAGAAGTGGGCCGGTGATATCACTTACCTTTGGACCGACGAAGGCTGGCTCTATCTGGCGGTGGTGCTGGACCTCTATTCCCGCCGTGTCATCGGCTGGGCCATGTCTGAGCGCATGACGGCCCAGTTGGTCTGCGATGCCTTGCAGATGGCGCTGGAGCGACGTCAGAATCCCCGGGGGGTCATCGTCCATAGCGACCGGGGCAGCCAGTATTGCTCCCATGATTATCAAGCGTTGTTGAATGCCCACGGCCTGCACTGCAGCATGAGCGCCAAAGGCAACTGCTATGACAATGCCTGCTCGGAGAGCTTCTTTCATTCATTGAAGGTGGAAGCGATCCATGGCGAACGGTTCACGACCCGAGCCCAGATGCGGGAAAGGGTATTCGAGTACATAGAGGTCGATTACAATCGACATCGCCTGCACAGCACTCTGGGTTACCAAACCCCAGAGGAATTTGAGAAGGTAGCTGCTTAACCCGGTGTCCACGATTGCTGGGTCAGATCAACGCGGTTCGACCATTTGGATGGACACACAAGCCATTAAGCTGTGGCATTGCTAGGTCCATCATGGTCGCCGAGGGCGGGGTTTCCACTACAGTGACACCGCCATTGAGACGGCCCTGATGCTAAAAGGCTTGTTCAAGCTGCCGCTGCGCGTCTTGGAAAGCTTCATTAACTCGTTATTACAACTGATGACGGTGTCTTTGTTGTCGCCAGACTACAGCTGTATTAGCAAACGCGCTAAGATCGTTGACATCAAGTACCGCCTCCCCAGTCAAGGCCTAGTAGCTCAACTGGTCATTGATACCACCGGCCTCAAGGTCTATGGCGAAGGTGAATGGAAAATTCGCAAACACGGCAAGGAGAAGCGAGGAGTGTGGTGCAAGCTTCACCTGGCGGTGGATGCTACAAGTTGCCGAAGTCAGCCTGGAGACGGTGGCGGATAACGAGGAGTTACCGACGTTGCTAAACCCTTTTCGACGCAAGAGGCGTTGTTGAATAAAAGAATCTTTCTCTGGTTAAGCTCACCATGAGCCTGAAAATCTCATCTGAAAGCCGCATTACACTGTCTCAGACATTGTGAGGTGCAGAGCTATCCTCTGATTTTTATCACCTAAACTGTGCTGAAATGCGTTTGTTCAATATGGCCATTTAGTGGCCAAAAAGTGACAACCTAGTAACTATGTACATATATATATTTGAATCAAAGTTAATAACGGTACTATTAGGATTTTTATATGCTTATATAATAATAGCTTTATTCAGTGGGGTAAAAAAAGCGTTTGGATATTCAATTAGACTTTTCTTATTTAGTTACTCAAGCATACTTCCGATTGGTTTTTTAACTGCGGCGTTATTTTCTGAATTGCAAATTAATAAGTTTGATGTGCTTGCTTCAATATATGTTGAAATAATTACCTTGTTTTTTGTGGCACTGTTGTTTTGTAAGTTTATAATGGGTTTTGATTACCGGAAAATATCTTGTGAGCAGTATGATAAATATATATTTTTATTTTCTGTTTTGGTTTTGGTTACTAACTTGCCATTGTTGTTAAGTTCGTCGTATGGTATATTTTCAAATTCTTCTAGGGTTTCATATTTGTCTGAAAATGCATCGTACAAATATTTTACGTATGCTTCATTTTTATTTATTTTTTTTACTGGTGTTTTGATTTCAAAACGGCTGCAAGTTAATTCAAACACTTCAAGTGTGATTTTGTTATTTTTGTTTTTAGTTTTTTTGTTGAGTGTTCTATCTGGTTCGAAGGGGATGTTTTTTCTTATCTTGTTTCAGATTGTTTCCATTATTGATTATAAAAAGTTTAGGCCATCTAAATTTAAGATTTTAATCTTTACTTTTTTTTTCATCTCTTTGTTTTTATTTAGCATGGTTTTTATATCAGAGTTTATTGGTATCACATATTCTGAGTTTGTTAATTTGATATTTAATCGGTTCTTCCTTGTCAACGATGCAAGGGCTCTTGCATTTGATTATAGGTATACAATTACAGATCCATCTTTGAGCATGTTCTTAAAGGAGTCATTTCGTTCTTATGCTGCTTTATTGGGGGAGCCTCCAGTAAATCCGCCAATCGGTAATTATTTATACGGATTGATGAACGGTGTTACTTCTAGTAATGGCGCTAATGCATCATTGGTTTCGTTAGCTGTGCTCTACTCTGAGGAGGGGGGGGCAATATTTAATCTGTTTTTTATTTCATTTATTCCATTTTGCATTTTTTTGTTTGTTTTGATTGTGTTAAATATTGAACGCTTTTTTATTCGAAGACTTTTTGTTGTAGTGTCATCTATAGTTTGTTTGTTGCAATATTCACAAGATTTTCTTTCATTCCAATTATTGTTATATATTTTTTTGCTTATTTATCTATCATGGGTCATTTTTTCATGTTTTAAATGTAAATTACTGAAAAATCTTTAAGGTGATTAGCTTGTTACTAACTATTATTATACCGACTTTCAACGCAGAGAATGACATTGAAGGTTGTGTTCTTTCTATCCATTCGGTGTTGGATGAAGAGCTTGAAAACGGAATAATTAGTGTGTTTGTTAAGGATGGAGGCTCCACAGATAATACACTAAAAATTTTAGAGAAACTCAAATGTCAATTCAGTTGGCTAAGTTTTGAGGTTGAAAGTGATAGAGGCATCTATGATGCGATGAATCAATCAGTTCGGCATATAAATTCAAAGTGGGTTTATTTTCTTGGTGTAGATGATAAGATTACCAAAAATTTTAAATGGGCTGTTGATGTATTTTCTCGAGATTCATCTTATTCAAAAATTCATTTTTTCAACGTACAAATGTCTAGCGGTATTGAAAATTACAATAAAGACTTCAATTTATGCAAACTTCTAGTTAAAAACATTTGTCATCAAGGGATAATCTACCCAACAAAACTACTCGTAGAAAACCCTTACAATATAAAATACAAAGCTTTGGCAGATTGGGCATTGAATATAAAGTTGTTTGATAGATTTTTATTCCATGATGGTTTTGATATTGCGACTTATAATGACCAGTCAGGTTTTAGTAAGCAATATATGGATGTTGAGTTTATTAAAGACAAACCCCGGATTTTTATGAATAATTATGGTTTTATTTGGGGAGGGGGAGCTTATATGATATATTTTTTAGGGGTGATTAAACATGCTATATTCAAATGATAAAGTTTTTTGTTTTTATTTTCCACAGTTTTATCCAACTCCAGAAAATGACTTTCATTGGGGAGAAGGTTTTACAGATTGGGATAATGTAAAAACATCGGTTAAGTTATTCGATAATCATAGACAACCACGAGTTCCCCTCAATGCTACGTATTATGTGCAATCTGAGCCTGCAGTGATATACGAACAGGCGGCATTAGCAAAAAAGTATGGAGTGGATGGCTTTTCTTTTTATCACTATTGGTTTGATGGGAAGTTGACGTTAGAAAAACCATTAGAGAATTTTCTAAAAAATAAAGATATCGATTTAGAGTTTTGCCTTACATGGGCAAATGAGTCTTGGTCAAAAAGATGGGTCGGTGAAGATGATGTTTGTATATTTAAGCAAACACATGCTAACGATGTTACCTTATGGAAGTTACATTTCGATTACTTATATCAGGCCTGGTCTGATCCTCGTCATTTAAAATTAGATGGTAAACCCGTTTTTGTCGTCTATAACCCTCATTTAATCACTTGCGCTCAAGAGATGTTTTCATTTTGGAATCAAGAATTAGAAGCTAAAATGGGGGTTGGGCTTCATATTGTTTCTGTTATGGTTAGTCCATTTTCAATAGGCTCATCAACGGATATTTATAACTCTGAAGTTAACTTTGAACCTCGTTATTCTTATAACTCTGACTCATTTAAAAAGAAGTCCTTTTTTGCATCTAAAATTTTTCAACCACTTAGATACTTACCTGAAAGTATTTTGAATAAAATCACTAAGCTCAGATATAAACTTTCCAGCTATGAAATTGTTGATTATCAAGCAGTATGGGATGTTTTAGTGAATAAATGTGAGCAAAGGGCATTAACGAATCCAAAAGGTTTCAATTTTTACGGTTGCTTTGTCGATTGGGACAACACTCCTCGCTACAAAAATAAATCAAAAGTTTACCATGGAGCAAGCCCAGATGTTTTTGCAGAGAAATTTAAATTGCTTTTAGACAAAACAAGTTGTCTTGGCTCTGGCCAAGACAAAAGACTTTTTTTTATCAACGCTTGGAATGAATGGTCTGAAGGAACATATCTAGAACCTGATAGTGTTTATGGTTATCAATATTTAGAAAAAATTAAAAGTCTTCGAATTAATCAATCTTGTTAAATTAAATAATTATATGAAGGGTAATATGAAAGTAGCATTAATCACCGGCATCACTGGCCAAGATGGTTCTTATTTAGCTGAGCTGTTGGTTGAAAAGGGCTATCAGGTACACGGTTTAATTCGTCGCGCCTCCTCTTATAACACCTCGCGTATCGATCATCTGCGCCAGATGAGCGACAACATCACCCTGCATTATGGTGACTTGTCTGATAGTTCCAACCTTAATCGGCTTATCAAGGAGATTGCACCAGACGAGGTATATAACCTCGCGGCCATGTCGCATGTGGCCGTCTCTTTTGAATCACCGGAGTATGCTGCGGATGTTGATGCCATCGGCACCCTGCGTATTCTTGAGGCGATCCGGGTGAATGGCTTGGCGCTAAAAACCCGCTTCTATCAGGCGTCCACCTCCGAGCTGTATGGTTTGGTGCAAGAGATCCCGCAGCGCGAGACCACCCCGTTCTACCCACGCTCACCCTATGCGGTGGCCAAGATGTATGCCTACTGGATCACCGTGAATTATCGCGAATCCTATGGCATGTATGCCTGTAACGGCATTTTGTTTAACCACGAATCGCCACGCCGTGGTGAAACCTTTGTCACTCGCAAGATCACCCGCGCCGTCGCCAATATTGCCCAGGGTCTTGAAAGCTGCCTGTATCTGGGCAATATGGATGCGCTGCGCGACTGGGGCCACGCCAAAGATTACGTGCGCATGCAGTGGATGATGCTGCAGCAAACCCAGGCTGAAGATTTTGTGATCGCCACCGGCAAGCAGATCTCGGTGCGTGAATTTGTGCGCATGTCGGCTAAAGAGGCGGGCATCGAGCTGATCTTTAGTGGTGAAGGGGTGGATGAAATCGCCACCGTCAGCGCCATCAGTGGTGATAACGCCCCAGGCGTGAAAGTGGGCGATGTGATCGTTAAGGTCGATGAGCGTTTCTTCCGCCCATCCGAGGTTGAAACCCTGCTCGGCGATCCGGCCAAGGCCAAGGCCAAGCTGGGTTGGGTGCCCGAGATCACCGTAGAAGAGATGTGCGCCGAGATGGTGGCAAATGATTTGCAGCAAGCGAAACAGCACGCTTTGCTCAAAGCCCATGGCTTTGATGTTTCCCTGTCGGTGGAGAACTGATTGATGACAGCGCAACAGGCTAAACAGCGGATATTTGTCGCGGGTCATCGGGGCATGGTCGGCTCGGCCATCTGCCGTCAGTTAAGCCAGCGTGCGGATGTAGAACTGCTGGTGCGTAGTCGCAGCGAGCTGGATTTAACCTCCCAGCAGGCGGTGACGGCGTTCTTCCAATACGAGCGCATCGATCAGGTCTATTTGGCGGCCGCCAAGGTGGGCGGTATTCATGCCAACAACAGCTACCCCGCAGAGTTTATTTTTGAAAACCTGATGATGGAGTGCAACATCATCCATGGTGCTCATCTGGGCGGGGTGCAAAAGCTGCTGTTTTTGGGTTCATCGTGCATTTATCCCAAGTTGGCGCAGCAGCCGATGACAGAAGCAGCCCTGCTGACCGGCACGCTGGAAGCTACCAACGAACCCTATGCGATTGCCAAGATCGCCGGCATCAAGCTGTGTGAATCCTATAACCGCCAATATGGCCGCGATTATCGCAGTGTGATGCCCACCAATCTATATGGCGAAAACGACAACTTTCACCCGGAAAACTCCCATGTGATCCCGGCCCTGATGCGCCGTTTTCATGATGCCAAGTTGCGTGGTGACAGCGAAGTGGTGGTGTGGGGCAGCGGTACGCCGATGCGTGAGTTTTTGCATGTCGATGATATGGCCGCCGCTAGCGTGCATGTGATGGAGCTGGCCGATGACATTTATCAGGCCAATACCGAGTCGATGCTGTCGCACATCAACGTGGGCACCGGGGTGGATTGCACCATTCGTGAATTGGCAGAGACTATGGCCAAGGTGGTCGGTTTTGCCGGTGAGGTGGTATTTGATGCCACTAAACCCGATGGCACCCCGCGCAAGTTGATGGATGTCAGCCGGTTGGCCAATTTGGGCTGGCGTTATACCTATTCGTTAGAGGCAGGCTTGACCCTGACTTATCAGTGGTACCTGGCACATCAGGATGATTTTCGTCAATGAGCCAACATCAGCCAAGCCCTTGGTTAGACAAGGTGCAATTTCAACAGATAGTGGCGGCAACGCCACTTATCTCGCTGGATTTGATTGTGCGAAATGGCCAAGGCCAAGTGTTGCTGGGGCGGCGCTTAAATCGCCCGGCGCAAGGATATTGGTTTGTGCCCGGTGGTAGGGTGCGCAAAGACGAGCGCTTGGATGCGGCGTTTTGGCGCTTGACTCAAGAGGAGTTGGGGCTGGCCGCGAGTCGCGAGAGCGCCCGGCTACTTGGGCCCTATGAGCACTTTTATGCCGATAACTTCTCCGGGACCGAGTTCACTACCCATTACGTGGTGCTGGGGTATGAATTGGCGTGGCAAGGGCAGCAAGACGCTTTGCCCATCAGCCAGCACGACCAATACCGTTGGTTTGAGGTGGCTGACTTGCTACAAGACCCAAGTGTGCACCAACACACCAAAGATTATTTTTTAGATAGGACGTAATGCCATGATACTGCCAGTTGTAATGGCCGGGGGCTCTGGCACTCGCCTGTGGCCTTTGTCACGCACTCTGTTCCCCAAGCAATTCTTATCCCTGACCAGTGAGGCCACCCTGCTGCAAGAGACATTGCAGCGCTTAAGCCCGCTGGCGCATCAGCCGGCTTTCATCATCTGCAATCAAGAACACCGCTTTATCGTGGCTGAGCAGCTTCGCAAGGGGCATTTGCAACACAGCGGGATTGCGCTAGAGCCGTTTGGCCGCAACACTGCACCAGCGGTGGCTATCGCCGCTCTACATGCCTGCGCACAAGGGGACGATCCCTTATTGCTAGTGCTGGCCGCAGACCATGTGATCGCCAAACCAGCCGCCTTTTGCCAAGCGGTGCAAGCGGCGATTCCCTTGGCCGAACAGTACAAGTTGGTCACCTTTGGCATAGTGCCCACCGCGCCAGAAACCGGTTATGGCTATATCCAGCAGGGACGTGACGTGGGCCACGACGCCAGCACGGTCGCAGCATTTGTCGAAAAACCTGATTTGACCACCGCTAAGCAATATCTGAGCGATGGCCGTTATCTGTGGAACAGCGGTATGTTCTTGTTTAAAGCCTCTGTATATCTGCAAGAGCTTAAACAGCATAACCCCGCCATGTTGGCGGCCTGTGATCAAGCGCTGGCCTTAGCGCAAGATGATCTGGATTTTATCCGGCTTGATCCAGATTCTTTTGCCGCTTGCCCGGATGATTCCATCGACTATGCGGTGATGGAAAAAACCGCCAATGCAGTGGTGATGCCGCTGGATGCCAACTGGAGTGATGTCGGTTCTTGGTCTGCCCTGTGGGAAGTGAGTGACAAAGATGCGCAAGGCAATGTGCTGCACGGTGATGTATTAACCGAGCAGACTCACAACAGCTTTATCTATGCCCAGCACCGCTTAACTGCTACGGTCGGCATTGATGATGTGGTGGTCATTGAAACCAAAGATGCGGTGTTAGTGGCGCATAAAGACCGAGTGCAAGAGATCAAAGGCATCGTCAATCAGTTAAAAGCAGCTAATCGTCCCGAACAATTGCAACACCGCGAAGTGTTTCGCCCTTGGGGTAGCCACGATGCAATTGCCGATGGGTTGCGTTATCACGTTAAACAGTTGATGGTGAAACCCGGCCAAAAAACCGCGATGCAAATTCACCACCACCGCGCTGAACACTGGATTATTGTTTCTGGCACGGCACGGGTGACGCGAGGTGAAGAAAGCTTTTTGTTATCCGAAAACCAATCTACCTATATTCCACTTGGAGTGGCACACGCCATTGAAAACCCAGGAAAAATCCCGCTTGAGATGATTGAGGTTCGTAGCGGTATTTATCTTGGGGAAGATGATATTGTGCGTATTCCATCTACCGGAGTGGGCTATTGATGAGCATGTGTATTATTTGGATGGCAGCTAATGTTTAATACAAAAAATGTAATTGGCACGAGTGGTGTGCAATTTGGCACCAGCGGCGCCCGTGGCTTGGTCATCGAATTTACTCCCGAAGTGTGTGCAGCTTTTACTCGTGCCTTTGTTTATGTATTGCGCAAAGAGTTTGCCCCCAAGCAATTAGCGTTGGCGATTGATAACCGCCCAAGCAGTTATGCCATGGCGCAGGCTTGCGCTGCTGCATTAATGCAAGCTGGGGTGGAACCTATTTATTACGGAGTGATCCCAACTCCGGCACTAGCGAATCAGGCGATGCAAGACAAGCTGCCGTGCATCATGGTCACGGGTAGTCATATTCCGTTTGATCGTAACGGCCTGAAATTTTATCGACCCGATGGCGAGATCACCAAAGCCGATGAAGTAGCGATTTTGGCCGCTGAGGTTGAGTTTGACAACCTATCGGTGTTGCCTGAATTGATTGCCAGCCCACGGGCGGCCGAAAGTTATTGTGCCCGCTATGCCTCTTTGTTTGCGGCCGATATGCTGGCGGGTAAGCGGATCGGTATTTATGAGCACTCCAGTGCCGGTCGTGAACTCTATGCACCACTATTTGAATCATTAGGTGCTGAGGTTATTCGCATTGATCGTAGTAATCAGTTTGTGCCGATAGATACTGAAGCCGTGGGCGAAGAAGATAAAGCCAAGGCAAGGTTGTGGTCTGCTCAATACCAACTGGATGCAATTTTCTCAACCGACGGTGATGGTGATCGCCCCTTGGTCGCTGACGAAAACGGTGAATGGCTACGCGGTGATATATTGGGTTTATTGTGTGCCAGCGCATTACATATTGAGGCGTTAGCCATTCCGGTTAGCAGCAATACCGTGATTGCCAATTGCGGCCGCTTTAACAAAGTGCAACTGACCAAGATTGGCTCGCCCTATGTCATCGCCGAGTTTGCTCATTTGGCTAAAGATTACACTCGCATTGCTGGCTTTGAAGCTAATGGCGGTTTCCTATTAGGTAGTGATATTACATTGGAAGGTAAACCTCTGGCGGCCTTGCCAACCCGTGATGCTGTGCTGCCGTTTTTAATGCTATTAGCGGCTGCGGGCAAGGGGACGATTTCACCTTTGGTAAAGGCCTTACCTGCCCGTTATACCCATTCTGACCGAATTCAAAATTTTGCCGCTGCTCGTAGCCAGGCGATATTGGCTGACGGCCTTAACGATACTCAAACCTTGTTAGTTAAGCTTGGCTTTAATGACGTTCAGGTGATGTCGATAGATACTACTGATGGTTTGCGCTTGAGCTTAAATGACGGCTGCATTATTCACCTGCGCCCCTCGGGTAATGCCCCCGAACTGCGTTGCTATGCTGAGGCTAGCTGTATGAAAATTGCACTAAAACTAGTGTCCAGAGTACTAACTAACTTGACTAGAGAAAATGCTTGACATCATCATGGTTTAAAGGAGGTTGTAGTGAATCAGATGAATGGAAAATCTTTAATCTTACTTGCAGCATACAATGGTAGTTCTTTAATCTCTGCGCAACTTGAATCTATTTTGCAGCAAAAAAATATTGATCTTGTGATTAGTGTTGATTTGAGCAATGATAACACGTTTACAATTTGTAAACTTTATGCTGAAAAACATCAAAATATCATTTTGTTGCCGTATGGTGAGCAATTTGGAGGCGCAGGTAAAAATTTCTATAGGTTGTTAAAAGATACAGACATAAGTGGTTATGATTATGTTTGTTTTAGCGATCAAGACGATATTTGGTTAGATGGTAAACTAACTAAAGGCATCGAAAAACTTCAGCAATACGACTGTTACTCTGCCAATGTAACTGCATTTTGGGAGGATGGTCGTGAAGTGTTGATTGATAAAGCGCAGCCACAACGGGAGTGGGATTTTTTATTTGAAGCTGCCGGCCCTGGTTGCACTTATGTTTTTAAACGTGAAGTTGCCGTGCAATTTAAAACATGGTTAGAAGAGCGCTATGAGCAAATTAATAAAGATATCGCACTGCACGACTGGTTGCTATATGCTTTTGCCCGTAGCCAAGGTTACAGCTGGTTTATCGACCCTGAACCCTCGATGTTGTATCGCCAACATGCTACTAATCAAGTTGGAACAAATAACAGTTTTTGGGCGGCCAAAAAACGCTTAAAATTAATCAAAGATAAATGGTATCGTCAGCAGGTCACTAATATTGCCATTCATCTCGGGTTGCAAGATAGCCCTATATATAAAATAGGTTTAAATGATAACTACATTGGCAATATTTATCTTTTGGTTCACATTGGCAAATTGAGAAGACGATTTCGAGATAGATGTGCTTTAGCTTTTGTTTTGCTATTTAATATTTTTTAGTTCAAGTTCAAGTTCAAGTTCAAGTTCAAGTTCAAGTTCAAGTTCAAGTTCAAGAATGGGGTGTTGTTGACTAAATCTGGAACTGTCATCACATTCATGAGCATGACCATCTGAGTCCAGCGACCTAGAGTGCCTGACCGGTGGGTCCAAGCGAAATCCTCATGATGTATAGCTTTGTTTCTTTGGCGGATGAAGCGTATTAGAAGCAGCGGTTGGCTTCTTCTCTTCTATGCACCATGGGCATTGCACGTATTATCTGAATTTACTTATGGCTACCATCAGTGTTCAAAAGCCGAGACCGCAATATATCGTTTCAAACAACTCACCCGCGCGAAATTGAATCTAAGAAATTACAATGTCCAGGTCGGTGAAGCCTGGCAGGGGGGGAAGCAATGAAAAAATGATGATCATCAGCAAGCCGCAATGAGGAAATTATTATCGCTTGTTGTTCTGGTAGTATACCTTGAAGCAGATGGTGATTACTGTGGTATAGATTACTGATTGGTTAATCATCTTGTAATCGCGAATCAGTAATCAAAAAATTTATTAAGGATGGGGCGAATTGGGTTAGTCGAAATGAAATAGCTGATAAATTTTTTTCTAGTTTAGATGGCGGATTTATTTACAACTTACCATCACTATCTAAATTTGAGGTTTTTGTCGATAAGGCGTACACTCCATATCTCTTTTTGTGGATGTTTTTACTGATTATTTGAGGCACTTAGTGAGCTACCAACGCCGTCACTCACGCTGGTATGAGCGTGTATTATTCAGCCCTCCTGCCCTGTTCATCTTCGGGGCCTTGCTGGCGGTGTGTTTGCCCGCCATAGAGCGCTGGGACTGGGAATTTTGGTTGACTGGTTTAATACCTTGGTATGTGCTTTTGTGGTCTGTCTGTTGATATTGACCAAGGCATCGCTTCTTGCGCTATCGGGTCTATATGTTCTCCATCATAACAGTGTTTTTATAGGCACATTTAGATGATTAAATCCTCTCCGATATTTCTAATGCAAACTACCTATAGTAGCATGTTTTCGTTTTATTCCTAATAATGTTCGTGTAATTGCCAAGATAGATGTGTATGTTCTATTTGGGGACGGCAGATTATATTTTTAATGTGTTTTATGTTAAGCAACATAAATAAAGTATGCTCTCAGGATGATGACAATGGAATATATCTGTTTTTTTGTTGCAGCCTTCTTGTTTTTGTTTTTATTGCGCAAGCTGGCCAAGAAAATAAATTTAGTCGATCGACCCAATGGCCGCAAGCAGCATCAAGGGGTGATTCCGCTGGTTGGTGGAATTGCAATCTATCTGACCTTGATGTTAGCGCTATGGGTGCAACCAACGCTGTTAAACAAATCTGATATTTATGTGCTGTGTGCGTCGGTATTGGTGCTGATGGGGGTGATCGATGATAAGTACGATGTCGATTATCGCATTCGGTTGGTCGTTCAAATATTAATCTCCTGCGCCATGATTTTTGGCGCGGGCCTCTCGCTCAAGAGTTTAGGTGGTCTGCTGTTTGGTCATGAGTTGGTATTGGGGCCAATGGGTTATATCGTGACCGTATTTGCCGTATTGGGGGCAATAAATGCGTTTAATATGGTCGATGGCATTGATGGCTTGCTTGGTGGGTTGACTTTAGCCACCTTTGGCGGGCTTGCTTATCTCAATTACCTGGATGGTCAGCTGCCATTGGCTCGTTTTTGTTTGCTGATGATGATTGTGGTGATCCCATATATCATGTTGAATCTCGGGTTTCCTTTTGGGGGGAAACGCAAAGTCTTTATGGGCGATGCCGGCAGCATGTTGGTCGGTTTTACCGTGATTTGGGTGTTGTTGCAGGGCACGCAAGGGCCAAAAGCGCAGATGAACCCGGTGACAGCACTTTGGCTTATCGCCATACCGTTAATGGACATGGTGGCCATCATGGTACGCCGGATCCGCAAGGGCCATTCGCCCTTTAGACCCGATCGAGAGCATTTGCACCATATCTGTTTACGCGCAGGTTTGTCATCGCACCAGGCGCTCTGTTTTATCTGTGCGTTGGCAATCTGTTGTGCGGTTATCGGGATCGCGCTGGAACAGTTCGATATGCCCGAATTGGTCAGCTTGTTGCTCTTTGCTGGTATATTCGCACTCTATTTCTGGGGGCTCAATTCGATCTGGCGCATGTTGGCCTGGCTGCGTAAACGTGGTGTGTTGGCAACCCTCAATGACCCTCGTTAGTGTCTGGCTGTATGGGGCGACCGGGCAATTGGGCAGGGCGATTTCAAGCCAAATAGCAACCATGCCTTGGCTGACGCTGGTGGAGCAAGATCGCCGTGCGTTTGCCAGTGTGGGGTTATCCGAGCTTGGCAATGATGCGCCGAGTTCGCTGCCCATGGTCATTCTCAACGCCGCCGCATTTACCGATGTCGAGCGGGCAGAGCTCGTGCCCGCATTGGCATGGGAGGTGAATCGGGATGGGGTGGCTCGGTTGGCAGCGTTGGCCAAGCAGCATAATGCCTTGCTGGTGCACTTCTCGACCGATTATCTCTTTGATGGCTGCGGCGATCGCCCGTGGCGAGAATTCGATGACCCCGCGCCGCTCAATGTTTACGGCCACAGCAAGTGGGCGGGTGAGCAGGCCATCATGGCCAGCGGTTGCCGACATCTGATTATCCGCACCAGCTGGTTGCACAGCCCGTGGCGCGACAATTTCCTCAAGACCATGCTGCGTCTTGCGCAAGAGCGCGGTGAATTGCAAATAGTGCGCGATCAGATTGGGGCACCTACCTCGGCGATGATGTTGGCCGAGGTGACACTGCAAGCCATAGAGCGAGTCTTGGCTGAGCCTGAATTGGAGGGGCTTTATCATGTCACGGCGTCTGGTGCGGTCAGTTGGTTCGATTATCCCAGTCTGGTGAAACGTCCCTTAAATTCGAGGCTCGATGTGGATCATTTTGAACGCAACTTTGGTCTGACGTTACCCTGCTGGCAAGAGGGGGTTATGGCCACATTAGGTAAGCTTTCAAAGGAGGCGTTATGAGTAACTCTCTTTCCGATGAGCCGTCCCGTAAGGGAGTGATATTGGCCGGGGGATCTGCTACGCGGCTTTATCCTGCCACACAGGTTATCAGCAAGCAGTTGCTGCCAGTTTATGATAAGCCAATGATTTACTACCCCTTGTCAGTGCTGATGCTGGCGGGCATTCGTGAGATCCTGATCATTAGTACGCCATTGGATTTGCCTCGATTCCAGCATTTGCTTGGGGATGGGCATCAGTGGGGAATGCGTTTTTCATATGCGGAACAGGTTACCCCGGGAGGGGTGGCCGAATCACTACTGATTGCCGAGTCTTTTTTGGCAGGCGCCTCGGTCTGTTTAATCTTGGGCGACAACCTGTTCTATGGGGCAGAGCTGCCAGCGCAGCTGAGGTTGGCGATGGCTGATACTATAGGGGCTCGGGTATTTGCCTATCGGGTGGATGATCCCTGATCTAACCCACTCTCGATGGACACCTGGTTAAGTGAGTAAAATCACTGACAGAGGTACATCATGACCAAAGCAACGATCGAACAGAAAATACCCAGAATCCGTTACTCTCAGCAATACAAGGAAGAAGCCTTGGCTCTGGCCGAGCGCGTCGGAATGAGTAAGGCTGCCACTCAATTAGGCCTCAAAGAAGCCCAGCTCTACGCTTGGCGCACCAAGGCCAAGCAACTCATGGATACGGGGGAGCGCGAGCAGCAACTCGCCGACGAAAATGTCCGACTCAAGCGCCAACTGGCTGAGCAAGCAGAAGAGTTGGCCCTGGTAAAAAAAGCCGCCGCGTACTTTGCCAAACACCTGAAGTGAAGTACGCCTTTATAGCCGAGCATATCAGGCAGTTCAAGGTGACCACCATGACCCGCATCCTGGGTGTGGCCCGCAGCGGTTTTTATGCCTGGCGGACCAGACAGGGCATAGTCTCTGCTCGAGCCCAGATGCGACATCAACTGGACGTTCAGGTAGCCGAGACCTTTGCCGCCGCCAAGGGGCG
>NZ_JBFODE010000035.1:0-52254 GCF_040908155.1 Aeromonas sp. R6-2
CCCCAGGTGACCGATGAAGCGACTCCTCAAGCAGGTGCAGCAGCACCTGCTGAGCCTGCTGCCAACGACGTCTCCGACGCATCCGGGCAGCCGCTTTGAGGTGATGGCCGAGCAGAGGCTGCAGGCCGCAGGGCTGCAGCCTCTTTGGCGCAATTATCGCTGCCGCGGTGGTGAAATAGACCTTATCATGCGCCAGGGACAGACCCTGGTCTTCGTCGAGGTGCGCTATCGCGCCAACCGCAGTCACGGCGGTGCCGCCGAATCCATCACCAAAGCCAAGCAACACAGGGTACAATTGGCCGCGCGCCACTACCTGCAACGGCATGGACTCAATGAAGCGAGCCAGTCCTGCCGCTTCGATGTGGTGCTGTTTGAAGGGGAGACACCGGAGTGGATCCCCAATGCGTTTTAAGAGGAAAAGATGACAGACCGCATCAAAGAGAATTACACCGAGAGCATTCAGACCAAGATTGCGGCAGCCGAGGCGCTCTCAGAGGCCATCCACACCGCGGCCCAGATGATTACCATCTGCCTGCTCAACGGTAACAAGGTGCTGGCCTGCGGTAATGGCCCTTCGGCTGCACTGGCCCAGCTTTTTATCGCCGAGCTGGTCAACCGCTACGAGACAGAGCGCCCCTCCCTGCCGGGCCTGGCACTGACCCCGGACATGGCCACCATCAGCGCCATCGCCACCGACAGCGGGTTTGAAGAGATCTACGCCAAGCAGATCCGGGCGCTGGGGCAACCGGGTGATATCCTGGTGGCCATGACCACCTCCGGACACAGCCGCAACCTCATCAAGGCCGCCGAGGCCGCCCTCTCCCGCGACATGACCATCGTCGTGCTCAGTGGCGGGGACGGTGGGGAGATCGCCGGCCTGCTGGGCCCCAACGATGTGGAGATCCGCGTGCCCTCCACACGGACCCCCCGTATTCTCGAGGTCAATCTGTTGACCCTGCACTGCCTGTGTGATCTCATCGACCAGACTCTTTTCCCGCAACAGGAAGACTAAGACCATGCGCAAGCCAATACTGCTCCTTGCTCTCTTGACCGGCTCTCTGCTGCTGCAAGGGTGTGCCGCCCTCTTCGTCGGGGGCGCCGCGACGACCGCCAAGGTCGCCGGCGACCGACGCACCGTCGGAACCCAATGGGACGATCAGAATATCGAGCTCAAGGCCGCCAACCTGCTGGGTGGCAACAAGGCCCTCTCGGACAACAGCAAGATCAGCGTTTACAGCAACAACGGTCGTGCCATTCTGATCGGCCAGACACCGACTGAAGCCTACAAGGCCGAAGCCGGTCGTATCGTCAGCCGCATCGAAGGGGTTCGTCACGTCTACAACGAGCTGCGTATTGGCAAGCCTGTCAGCCTCTCAACCCGCAGCAATGACAGCTGGATCACCTCCAAGGTGCGCGCCGACATGCTGGCCGCCAAAAATTTCGACAGTGGCAAGGTAAAGGTGGTGACCGAGAATAGCGAAGTCTTCCTGATTGGCCTGGTGACACGCCAGGAGGGAGAACAGGCGGTCAACATCGCTCGCCATGTCAGTGGCGTCAAGCAGGTGATCAAGGCCTTCGAATACACCCAACAGTGACTATCGGCCTACAAAAAACGCAGCCAATCGGCTGCGTTTTTTTACGTCATCACTTGACCACTTTGAGGGTTGGACGACCACTCGGGCGCGGTGGCTCAGGGTCCGGCTGCTCCGGCTCCCCGGCTGACTCGAGCCAGGCCTCGTAGGCCGGCTCGGGCGGGAACAGGGTACCGACCCCGTTCTCACGGGCATGAATGGCAACGATAGCCGCCATCGGGATATAAACCTGCTGGGAGACACCACCGAAGCGGGCACTAAAGCTCACCGCCTCGTTATCCATCTGGAATGCAACCACCGCCCGGGGGGCGATGTTGAGCACAATCTGCCCATCCTGGGCATACTGCAGGGGAACGGCGACGTGGGGCACGTTGACGTTCACCACCAGATGAGGGGTCAGATCGTTGTCGAGCAGCCAATCGAAAAACGCCCGCAGCAGATAGGGGCGGCTGGGCGTCATCTTGATCTCCATGCTCATGCGCCGAGACGGATTTCGCGCTCGACCTCGGTCAGGGAGGCCTGGAAAGATTCACGCTCGAACAGGCGCACCATGTAGGCCTTGAGCTCTTTGGCACCACGACCGGTCAGATCGATACCCAGGCTCGGCAGACGCCACAAGAGCGGAGCCATGTAGCAATCCACCAGACCGAACTCCTCACTCATGAAATAAGGCATCTCGGTAAAGATGGGGGCAATGGCCAGCAGGTTGTCGCGCAGCTCGTTGCGGGAAGCCTCCACATCCACACCTGCCATGATCTTGTCGGCCAGGGTGTACCAGTCCAGCTCGATGCGATGCATCATCAGACGGCTGTTACCACGGGCCACCGGATAAACCGGCATCAGGGGCGGGTGGGGAAAACGCTCGTCCAGGTATTCCATGATGATGCGAGAGGTGTACAGCGCCAGCTCGCGATCCACCAGCGTCGGTACAGAGTTGTACGGGTTCAGCTCGGCCAGCTCTTCCGGCAGGTGATCCATATCAACCTGGCAAATATCTACGGTGACACCCTTCTCGGCCAATACGATACGCACCTGATGGCTGAACATATCGTTGGCACCGGAAAACAGCGTCATCACAGAACGCTTATTGGCAGCTACAGCCATTGACCCCTCCAGTCATTTAAAAGCAGAAACGGCAATGAAGCGACGGGCCTCATTGCCGTACACAATTTTACCCTTTTCTGGTCGCTTAGTGAACGTCGCGCCAGTATTCCTTCTTCAACAGCACGGTAAAGATGAAGAAGATGACGATGAAGCCAAGCACCCAGAAGCCCATGCGTTCACGCTCGAGCTGGACCGGCTCACCCGAATAGACCAGGAAGTTTACCAGATCGAGCACGGTCTGGTCATATTCTTCGTTGCTCAGCTCGCCATTCCCGTCGGAGACCACGCTGTGGGGCACCTTCACCTCTTCACCGTTGATCACCTCGGTGGAGTAGTGAAGACGCGGAGTGCCCTGCAGGGGCTCCAGCACATGGGGCATCCCGACAGAGGGGAAGACCAGGTTGTTCACCCCGAACGGACGGGTCGGATCCACGTAGAAGGAGCGCAGATAGGTATAAATCCAGTCTGCTCCGCGCACCCGGGCCACCAGGGTCAGATCCGGCGGTGCGGCACCGAACCACTTGGCGGCATCCTTCTCGGAGACCGAACTCTTCATCAGATCGCCTATCTTGGCGCCGTTGAAGATGAGGTTCTCCCTCATGATATCTTCCGGAATGCCGAGATCCTCGGCCACCCGGTTGTAGCGCTGGTACTGGGTGCTGTGGCAGCCAGAGCAGTAGTTCATGAAGGTGGTGGCACCCCGTTGCAGGGAGGCCTTGTCGGTCAGGTCATAGTGAGCTTTGTCGAGCTTGATATTCTCCCCCCCTGCGGCCAGGGCCAGAGTCGGAAGCAGGGCGAGCACGGCAATAATCATCTTTTTCATTTGGATGTCACCCTTTCCGGCAGCGGCTTGGTACGTTCATTCTTGCTATAGAAGAACAGCAGGACGAAGAAACCGAAGTAACCCAGCGTACAGATCTGTGCGATCAGTGTCAGGGTCGGGGTCGACGGCAGCACCCCGAGAATCCCGAGGATGATAAAGCAGACCACGAACTGGGCGATGTTCAGCTTGTGCAAGGCACTGCGATAGCGCACCGAACGCACCTTGCAGCGATCCAGCCAGGGCAACAGGAACAGCACCACGATGGAGAGGCCCATCATGATGACACCGAGCAGTTTGTCCGGCACCGCACGCAAGATGGCGTAGAAGGGGGTGAAGTACCACACGGGAGCGATGTGTGCCGGGGTCTTCAGGCCATTGGCCACTTCAAAGTTCGGCTTCTCGAGGAAGTAACCCCACATGTCCGGCTTGAAGAAGATGATGGCGCAGAAGAAGAAGAGGAAGCCGGCCACACCGATCATGTCTTTCACGGTGAAATAGGGGTGGAATGCCACCGCATCCAGCGGCCAGCCCTTCTCATCCTTGTGCTTCTTGATGTCGATACCGTCCGGGTTGTTGGACCCCACCTCGTGCAACGCCAGGATGTGCATGGCAACCAGCATCACCAGCACCAGCGGCAACGCGATGACATGCAGGGCGAAGAAGCGGTTCAGAGTGGCACCGGAGATGACGTAGTCACCACGGATCCAGAGGGTCAGATCGTCACCGATGACGGGAATCGCCCCAAACAGGGAGATGATCACCTGGGCCCCCCAGAAGGACATCTGACCCCAGGGCAGCAGGTAGCCCATGAAGGCCTCGGCCATCAGTACCAGGAAGATCAGCATGCCGAAGATCCACAGCAGCTCACGGGGCTTCTGGTAGGAGCCGTAGATGAGGCCGCGGAACATGTGCAGATAGACCACCACGAAGAAGGCGGAAGCGCCGGTAGAGTGCATGTAACGCAGCAGCCAACCGTACTCCACGTCGCGCATGATGTACTCGACAGAGGCGAAGGCACCCTCAGCAGAGGGGTTATAGTTCATGGTCAGCCAGATACCTGTGATGATCTGGTTGACCAGCACCAGCATGGCCAGAGAACCGAAGAAGTACCAGAAGTTCAGGTTCTTGGGTGCCGGATATTTGGCCATGTGATCGTTGTACATGGCAGTGAGCGGAAAGCGATCGTCGATCCACCCCATCAACTTGGCAAACATGATCAAGCCTCCTTGCCGTCGGCACCCACCAAAATGGTGGTGTCATTGAGGAACTGGTAGGGCGGGATGACCAGGTTCAGCGGTGCGGGCACCCCCTGGAAGACACGACCGGCCATGTCGAACTTGGAGCCGTGGCAGGGGCAGAAGAAGCCCGAGGTGACTCCCTCTACCTGCTCGCCAAAGCTGTCGGGCAGATAGGTCGGAGAACAACCCAGGTGAGTACAGAGCCCCACGGCAACGAAGATCTCGGGCTTGATGGAGCGATAGCCATTCTGGGCGTAATCGGGCTGCTGCGGCTCCTCGGAACCCGGGTCCCTCAGCTTGCCATCGTGCTCCGGCAAGGCGTCGAGGGTCGCCTTGGTACGGTTCACCACCCATACCGGCTTGCCACGCCACTCCACCCGGATCAGCTGACCCGGTTCCAGTTTGCTGATGTCCACTTCCACCGGTGCGCCGGCGGCCTTGGCCTTGGCACTCGGATTCCATGACTTGATAAAAGGCACTGCGGTAAATGCAGCTCCCACCCCGCCAACCGCAATGGTTGACCAGGTCAGGAATCTGCGGCGACCGGTATCAACTGGCGCATTGCTCATCCAAAAACTCTCCCATGTGGACTCCGCGCATTCTTATAGTTTCCCTGTTCAAGGTTTTCCGGTGACAACAGCGGCGGAAGCAGGAGTTACAATTGTCACAGAAAAATCGAGGAAATTTTAAAGAAAAGATAACAAGTTGACAAGAATGACAAGCAGGGGGCAAAACCGATAACAAAAAGAATTTTTCTCTTTTGTGACGAGGGGTTGGATTTAATTAGTGAAATTTATGCGCATAAAAAAAGCCTGGCTTGCGCCAGGCTTTTTGAAACCCGATAAGGGTTCGCAACTCTCGCGAATTAACGCTTGGAGTACTGCGGACGCTTACGAGCTTTGTGCAGACCGACTTTCTTACGCTCAACCTTACGGGCATCGCGAGTAACAAAGCCAGCTTTACGCAGTTCGGAGCGCAGAGTCTCGTCGTACTGCATCAGAGCACGGGTGATACCGTGACGGATCGCACCGGCTTGACCGGAGATGCCACCACCGGTAACGGTGATGTACAGATCCAGTTTCTCGGTCATCTCAACCAGTTCCAGCGGCTGACGAACGACCATGCGAGCGGTCGGACGGCCGAAGTACTGCTCCAGGGAGCGCTGGTTGATGATGATGTTACCGCTGCCTGCCTTGATGAAAACGCGAGCAGTGGAGCTTTTGCGACGGCCGGTACCGTAGTATTGATTTTCTGCCATGTTGCCAGTTCCCGATTAGATATCCAGTACTTGAGGTTGCTGAGCAGCGTGGTTGTGCTCGGCGCCAGCGTAAACTTTCAGCTTACGGAACATGGCACGGCCCAGCGGGCCCTTCGGCAGCATGCCCTTGACGGCAGCTTCGATGACCATTTCCGGCTTACGCTGAATCAGCTTGTCGAAGCTGATGGACTTGATACCACCCGGGAAACCGGAGTGAGCATGGTACATCTTGTCGGTAGTTTTCTTACCGGTTACACATACCTTCTCAGCGTTGATAACGATGATGTAATCACCGGTGTCAACGTGCGGAGTGTACTCAGCTTTGTGCTTACCACGCAGGCGGGCAGCGATCTCAGTGGCGATACGACCCAGAGTCTTGCCTTCTGCGTCAACAACGTACCAGTCACGTTTTACGGTTTCTGGCTTGGCAACGAAAGTTTTCATTAAGTTAAACCCAATTACCTGTTACAGACCCAATTGCTTATGGGGGCTCACCCACAAACAACAAACGATGGCCTACCTGTACCCCTTCGAATACAAGTAAAACCTGATAGAGTGCCGCCAGGTTGGCAGCTTGTAACGTGGGCCGGGCGATTATAAGTGAAGTTACCCTAAAGATCACTCTCCAATTTCACTGCCCATGAAACCATCGAGTGTCGCCCGGCCCTACCTGCCGCAGATGCCCATCCGACTGGCAGGCGCGGTATTGTGACTAAGGAAGGTGCTCTCTGGCAAGGTATTCGTGCGATTGCATCTCCTGTAGCCGTGAGAGACAGCGGGCAAACTCGAAGTTGAGCGTCCCCTGGCCATAGAGTTCATCCATGGGCACCGCCGCCGAGATGATCAATTTCACATGCCGCTCGTAGAACTCGTCGACCATGGCGATGAAGCGGCGCGCTGCGTCATCGCTACCCGCCCCCATGGGTTGGACATTGGCGAGCAACACCGTCTGGTAGCAACGCGAGATCTCGATGTAATCGGCCTGGGAACGAGGGGTACAGCAGAGCTCGGCAAACTCCATGTAGAGCAGATCATCGTGCGCCCCCAGTGTCGAGAGTCGACGACCAAGCAGCTCCATCTCCCCGTGCTGGGGGGATGACCCGCTGAGCTGCTGAAAGTAATGAACCAGGTTCTCTGCCGCCCTCTCGTCCAGAGGGGAGTGGTAGATCTCCGCCTGCGCCAGGGTCCGCAGCCGATAGTCGGTGCCACCATCGACGTTGATTACACGACAGTGTTGCTCGATAAGAGCGATCGCCGGCAGAAAACGGGCTCGTTGCAGGCCATTACGATAGAGCTCGGCAGGGGGAATATTGGAGGTGGCCACCAGGGTGACGCCTCGACCAAACAGCTCCTGCAGCAGGGTACCGAGCAGCATGGCATCGGTAATGTCGGAGACAAAAAACTCGTCAAAACAGAGTATATCCGCCTCTGCAGCGAGGTTTGCGGCCACCTGCTTGAGTGGATCTGGCACCCCGCCAAGCCCCTTGAGTTCAGCGTGAATGCGATACATGAAGCGGTGAAAATGCATGCGCAGCTTGCGCTCGCCCGGCAAGGCATCGAAAAAAAGATCCATCAACCAGGTCTTGCCTCTGCCGACACCACCCCACATATAGATCCCGGTGACGGGCTCCAGCGACTGAGGCTTTTGCCAGGGACGCCACCACACTTTCTGGCTGGTCGGAGTCGGGCGCTGCTGCAAATCCTGATAGAGTCGCTCCAGCTCGACCACGGCGGCCTGTTGGGCCGGGTCGGCCACGTAACCGGATCGCTGCAGATCCTGCTGATATCGCTGTTGCACTGTCATCCCGATGTCGCGCTTCCAAGTCCCTGAATGTGGTACAAAATGGTACCACGCCCCCAGGTGGCGCTGTATAGTGCCAAGCGGGATAAAACCGGCCGGGATGGTCGTTACCCCTTGTTTGTACTGGTTTTAAGGAGCTTTTATGAGTCTGGTAAGTGCCATTGTTTTCGCCGTTGTTGCCCTCGTGTTGGGCGTAGTGCTGGGGCGACTCAGCGTACGCAGTCGTGATGCAGGGCGTCTGGAGCAAGAGCTTAAAAAGGCCCATAAGGAGCTGGATAGCTATCAGAGCCAGATCAGCACACACTTCGCCGACAGCGCCGCCCTGATGGAGCAGATGGCCGAGCAGTATCAGGAGCTCTATCGCCACATGGCCCAGCAGAGCCAGTTCCTGGCCAAGCACGGTGAGAGCCCCTTCAAGGTGGTCGAGGAAGCCCCCCAACCCCAAAACGCCGAACCTGACTTCCCGCCTCGCGACTATGCCGGCGCTTCTGGTCTGCTCAAGCAGTCGGGACAGGGCTGATTGAACTAATCGCACCGCCTCGTGGTCTGACCTTGTCGTATAACACTGTTTTTTATCTCGGGAGCATTCTTATCTATGCGTAAATCTCTCTCCTTGCTTAGTGTTGTCGCCCTGAGTGTCGGCATGGCCCTGTCCGCCGCACCGGCTCAGGCCGCACTGCCTTCCCTGTTTGGCAATTCCGACAATGCCACCAACAACAGCGAGATGCCGAGTCTGGCCCCCATGATCGAGCAGGTGACCCCCGCCGTGGTCAACATCTCTGTCTCGGGCAAGAAGATCACCCGGCAGCGTCTGCCCGAACCCTTCCGCTTCTTCTTCGGCCCCGACATGCCGGCAGAGCAGGTGCAGGAGCAGCCCTTCCAGGCGCTGGGCTCCGGCGTCATCATCGATGCCAAGAAGGGTTACGTCATCACCAACGCTCACGTGGTTCACGAGGCGGACGAGATCAAGGTGAGCCTCAAGGATGGTCGTGAGTTCAAGGCCAAGAAGATCGGTGAAGACAAGCAATCCGACATCGCCCTGCTGCAGATCAAGGCCGATAATCTGGTCCAAATCCAGATGGCCGACTCCGACAAGCTGCGGGTTGGTGACTACGCCATCGCCATCGGCAACCCCTTTGGCCTGGGTCAGACCGTCACCTCGGGCATCGTCTCTGCGCTCGGTCGCAGCGGCTTGAACATCGAGAATTTCGAAAACTTTATCCAGACCGACGCCGCCATCAACTCGGGCAACTCGGGTGGCGCCCTTATCAACCTCAAGGGTGAGCTGATCGGCATCAACACCGCCATCCTGGGGCCAAACGGCGGCAACATCGGCATCGGTTTCGCCATCCCCTCCAACATGGTGCGTGACCTGACCGAGCAGATCGTCAAGTTTGGCGAGGTCCGCCGTGGCCAGCTGGGGATCCAGGGCCAGGAGCTCACCTCCGACATCGCCAAGACGTTCGGCTATGACAAGCAGTATGGCGCCTTCGTCAATCAGGTGATGCCGGGCTCGGCCGCCGATAAGGCGGGTATCAAGGCCGGCGACATCATCGTCAGCATCGACGGCAAGGAGATCCGCTCCTTCGGCGAACTGCGCGCCAAGATCGCCACCATGGGGGCCGGCAAACAGGTCAAACTGGGGCTGGTACGTGATGGCAAGCTGCAAGAGACCACGGTGACCCTCAAGCAGGCCGACGACAGCGATGTGCGCGCCGATGTACTGCACCCGGCACTGGATGGCGCCAAGCTCAGCAACGTTACCGAGCCGGTGAACGGTGTCGAGATCAGCGATATCAACCCGCGCTCTCCCGCAGCGGCCACCGGCCTGCAGAAGGGGGACATCATCCTTGGTATCAACCGGGTACGCGTCAACAACCTGAGCGAACTGGCCAAGGTGCTTAAGCAAAAGAGCGATGTGCTGGCTCTCAACATCCAGCGGGGCGAGGCGTCACTCTACCTGGTGATCCGCTAATCCCCTCCTCTCTGTGCAATCGAGCCGCGGGCCTGCCCCGCGGCTTATTTTTATCCATGGATGATGGTATTCTCGGCCGGTGCGCGCTTTGGATAAACACTTCATGAAAACCCCACCTCTTCTCAGCTACCTGGGCAAAGCCGTCGGCTTTGGTCTCGTGATGGCAGCCATACTGCTGCTGCTTTTTCCCAATCTGAGGGGCGGTGAACCCATCTCCATCGGCTCGGGGCGCGATCTGAGCTTCTCCTATGCGGCTCATCGGGCGGGGCCTGCCGTGGTCAACATCTACACACGCAGCTTCAGCCGCGACAGCAACAATCAATCCGAGCTGAGACCCCAGGGACTCGGCTCCGGGGTCATTATGAGCCAGCGCGGCCACATCCTGACCAACTACCATGTGATCGCCGAGGCGGATCAGATCATCGTTGCCCTGCAAGACGGGCGCATCTTCACCGCCGAGTTGGTGGGCTCGGACAAGCTCACCGATCTGGCCGTGCTCTATATCGAAGCCGACAACCTGCCGGTGATCCCGCAAAACCCCGACCATCAGCCTGATGTGGGGGACGTGGTACTGGCTATCGGCAACCCCTACAACGTGGGGCAGACCATCACCCAGGGGATCATCAGTGCCACAGGCCGCATCGGCCTCTCCAGCATGGGGCCCGAGAGTAATGGCCGCCAGGATCTGTTGCAGACCGACGCCGCCATCAACGAGGGCAATTCGGGCGGCGCCCTGGTCAACGCCAGGGGCGATCTGGTCGGCATCAACACCGCCGCCTACCATATCAACGGCAATCAGGAAAGCTATGGCATCAGCTTCGCCATCCCCTACAAGCTGGCCAAACGCATCATGGACGAGCTGATCGCCAACGGCCGAGTGATCCGCGGCTATCTCGGCATCTCCAGCATCGAGATCAATCCCATCATCGCCCGCATGATGAACCTCGGTGACCTGCGTGGACTGGTGGTCGAGAGCATCGACCCCAAAGGACCGGCGGCCAAGGCAGGACTACAGCGTGGCGACGTGCTGCTCAAGATTAACGGAGAGGCCATCAAGGGGATCCGCAGTGCCATGGATCGCATCGTCGAGAGCCGCCCCGGCAGCCAGTTGCAACTGAGCGTGGTGCGCGACGGCAAGACCCTGGAGCTGCCGGTGACCATCGAAGAGGATATGCGCTACCCGCAGCAATAGACGATCCCGATCACAACCCTGACAAGCGCGGGCTCTCGCCCCCCACCCCCTTAAATTTGATGTTCCTCACACACGGCGCCCCTTGGGGGCGCCGTTTTTGTGACCGCCTTCACCCCATCGCCTCTCCTGACAAGGCTTTTCCAGATGTAACTGGAAAAAGAGCCCCTCCCTCTCACCGCGTCCTCTGCATAAGGTGTCTCCATCCTCTTCAGTCGTAATGGAGACAACCCTTGACCATCGATGACCTCGCCCACCAGAGGCAAACCGATCTGCTGCTGGTCCGCGTCTTGAACCTGCTGTCGGAGCATGGAATTCACCCCAACGATGTCCAGCGTCAGATGCTGGCCTCCCACCTCAAGGCCATGGTGTGGCGCTCTCACAGCGGCGAGCCCTTACCCGACGTGGATCTCTCCCTGTTTGAGGAGATCTCGCCTCTCTCGCTGCGGCTCGCCGAGCGGGTCACGGCCTGGCTCGATGGCCTGGCCTACGAGGAGGCACACCTGTTATCCGTCCACTTCGAAGTGGCCAAAGAGAATGAACTGAGCTCAGTAAAAGGAGAGTGCTAAATGTCCGCAATCAAAGTTGTGATAGGCGATCGCCTCGGCAAGGGCCAGAAAGTGGGGGCCGGAGCCGAATCCGCCGGAGCCAGCGTCACCGTCATCCCGGGCATGGCGGCTGACATGAAGCTGGGGGATGTGATGAACAAGGAGCAGGCCCAGCTCGGTATCTCCTTCTGTGGCAGTGGCGGTGCCGGTGCCATCACGGCCCAGACCAAGTATGGCTACCGCTGCCGCTACGGCATGCGCTCGGTCGAAGAGGGCGTCACCGCCATCAACGAAGGGTGCGTGGTACTGGGCTTTGGTTTCATGGACAAGGAGGAGCTGGGCCAGAAGCTGGTCGAGGCCTTCATCAAAAAACACGGGGTCGCCTGATGAAAGTGGTCACCCGGCGTCAGATCCGGGTCAGCGGCAAGGGGAGTTCACGCCAACACGCCTTTGCAGCCGCCCTGGGACAGGTACAGACCACCTTGCTGCGCGAAGGAGAACAGGTGCTCCTGCGCGTCGAGCCGCTGGAGGTCGACGTGGTCGAGGCTCGGGAACGCGTCTGGACCGAGCGTTTTCTGTTCCTGTTTTTGCCAAGGGAGAAACGGGAATACAGCGTCACCCTCGACATCACGGTGAGCATGACCAGCCTGGATACGAGCGCGGTGACCTTCAGCCGAACCTGAGTCGCATCAATAACAAGGAACACAGTATGCTTTCAATCATATTGCTCAAGTCCCTCATCATAGGGGGACTGGTGGGTGTGGGGGTCGGAGCCGGTGCGGCCCGCATGTTCCACGCTCCCACGGTACAGGGAATGGGGGCATTTAGAACCCTGGGCGAGCTGAACTCCTGCGAGGGAGACCCGGCCGCCCACTTCTCCTTCGGCCTCGGCTTCTTCTTCAACGCCTGGGCCTCTACCGTGGCCGCCGGCGCCTTTACCCAGGATGTGGATCACCGCATCCTGCCCAACTGGGGGGCCGCCGCCCTGATGGTGAAGAACCGCGATCTCGCCACCACCCTGCACGATCCCAGAAAGATGGCCATCGCCTGCGGCATCATTGGCGCCATCGTCGTCGCCTTCCTCAACAGCACAGCCGCCGCCGTCCCCGCCGCCCTGCAGGTGACCGCCGTCAAGGTGCTGGTACCGGCCGCCAACTTGCTGGTCAACACCGTCATGCCGGTCATCTTCTGGCTCGCCGCCATCGAAGCGGGGAAGCGCTCCGGCTTCTGGGGCACCATCTTCGGGGGCCTGGCCCAGCTCATCATGGGCAACGCCGTGCCTGGCCTGGTGCTGGGGATCCTCATCGGCAAAGGGGTCGAGGAGAGCGGTTGGAACCATGTTACCCGCGTGATGATGGGGGCCATCGTGCTGCTGTTCGTCCTGAGTGCCTTCTTCCGTGGCTTCGATATGAAGCTCATCGAGTCCTTCCAGCTCGGGGTTCCCGACTGGCTGAACTACATCCACACCACCCTGAGCGGCAAGTAAGGAGCGAGCCATGGACGAGAAATTACGCAATAACTTCTGGTATGCCGACTGGTCCTTCCCCATTCTGGTCGGGCTGCTCTCGGCCGGTGTCTTCGCCGGAACCCATATGTACTACCTCTACGGGGTTGGCGCCTTCAACGAAGTGGCCTTCGTCTCCATGCTAAGAGCCGGTATTGACAGCGGCGTCTACGGGGCAGTCGCCGCCTTCGGCGCCAGCTTCCTGTTCGCCCGCATCATCGAGGGCTCCCTGGTCGGGATCCTCGATATCGGTGGTGCCATCCAGACCGGGGTTGGCCTCGGGGTTCCGGCCCTGCTGCTGGGGGCCGGCATCGTCTATCCGGTGGAGAACTTCTTCGCCTCCCTGATCACCGGCATGGTCGTGGGGCTGGCCATTGGTTACGTGATCATCCTGGCGCGCAAGTTCACCATCAATCAGGGGGACTCCACCTACGGCGCCGATGTCATGATGGGGGCTGGCAACAGCTCGGGACGCTTCCTTGGCCCCCTCATCATCCTCTCGGCCATGAGCGCCTCCATCCCCATCGGTATCGGCTCTCTGCTCGGTGCCCTGCTGTTCTACATCTGGGGCAAACCCATCACGGGCGGCGCCATCCTGGGGGCCATGGCCCTCGGTGCCCTCTTCCCCATCGCCCTGACCTGAGGCCGGCACCATGTACGATCTCATCATTCGCCGGGCTCGCACTGTGGATGGCCAATTGCTGGACATCGCCACCGAGGAGGGGCTCATTGCCGCCCTCGGCACCCTGCCCGAGCGTGCCGAGGCGAGCCACAGCCTCGATCTCGCCGGCAAGGTGCTGCTCAGCGCCGGCTGGATTGACAGCCACACCCACTGCTACCCGGACTCGCCTGTCTATCGCGATGAGCCGGATCGGGTCGGCGTCGCCGGTGGCGTCACCACCGTCATCGATGCCGGCAGCACGGGTGCCGACGACGTGGATGCCTTTGTGGCCCAAGCCTGCCGCTGCCAAACACGGGTGCACGCGCTGCTCAATCTGTCACGCATCGGCTTGCTGCGCCAGAATGAGCTGGCCGACCGGCGCGATCTCGATCTCCCCCTGGCAGAGGCCGCCCTGGCCCGCCATCCCAACTTCCTGGTCGGTCTCAAGGCGCGCATGAGCGCCAGCGTGGTGGGAGAGAACGGACTCTGGCCCCTCGCCCAGGCCAAGGTGTTGCAGGCCCGCCATCCCGGCCTGCCGCTCATGGTGCACGTGGGCAATACGCCCCCCGACCTCGACGAGATCGTGGACCGTCTTGGAGAAGGGGATATTCTGACCCACTGCTACAACGGCAAGCCGAACCGCATCCTGAACCCGGGCGGCGAAGTGCGCGCCGCGGTCACGGCGGCCCTGCACCGTGGCCTGCTGCTGGATGTGGGCCACGGCAGCGCCAGCTTCAGCTTCGAGGTGGCAGAGGCGGCGCTGGCTCAAGGAATGGCCCCACACATCATCAGCTCCGACATCTACTGCAAGAACCGCGAGCAGGGGCCTGTGTTTGCCCTGGCGCACGTCATGTCCAAGTTCCTGCTGCTTGGCCTCTCTCTGGAGCAGGTGATCCAGGCCGTGACCGAGACGCCAGCCCATGCCCTGCGCCTGACCGACCGGGGCCGCCTCAGCGTTGGCCTGGCCGCCGATTTCACGCTCTTCGAGCTGCACGACGAGCCCCATCTCTTTATCGACTGTGAGCAGTCACCGCGCTCCGGGCATCTGCTTATTCGACCTCTGGCGGCCATCGTGGCCGGCCAGCTGACCCTCACCGACCACGGGATTACACATCATGCCTTCCACTCCTGATTCCCTGCACGCCCGCTATGGCCTCAAGGAGGTGATCAATGCCTCCGGCCGCATGACCAAGTTGGGGGTTTCCACCCCGAGCGAGGCGGTGATCGCCGCCATGACCCAGGGGGCCGGCCACTACTTCGAGATGAACGATCTGGTCGAACGCACCGGCGCCCACCTGGCTCACCTCATCGGGGTGGAGGATGCGGTGGTGGTGGCTTGCGCCGCCGCCGGCATCGCCCAGAGTGTGGCTGCCCTCATCGTGCGCGGCGATCTCTATCGCCTCGAGCACCTGCACGCCCACCCCCACGAGGTACCGTGCGAGATAGTGCTGCCCAAGGGGCACAACGTGAACTTTGGCGCACCGGTCGGCACCATGGTCAACCTGGGGGGTGGCAAGGTGGTCGAGGCTGGCTATGCCAACGAGTGTTCCGCCGCCCAGCTGGCCGCCGCCATCACGGAGAACACTGCCGCCATCCTCTACATCAAGTCTCATCACTGTGTGCACAAGAGCATCCTGGGAGTGGCTGAAGCCGCCGCCGTGGCCCAGGCATACCGCATTGCGCTCATCGTCGATGCGGCTGCGGAAGAGGATCTGCGCCTCTATCACGAGCTGGGGGCCGATCTGGTGATCTACAGCGGCGCCAAGGCCATTGAAGGGCCCACCAGTGGCCTGGTCATCGGCAAACGCGACTATATCGCCTGGGTACGCCAGCAATCCGCCGGCATCGGCCGCGCCATGAAGGTGGGCAAGGAGGGGATCCTGGGACTGACCCGAGCCATCGAGGAGTACCTGGCTCGCCATGCCGAAAGCGCAGAGTCAATGGGTGAACGCATGCTGCCACTGGTCGAAGCCATGAACGCCCTGCCCGGCGTCAGCAGCCGTCCTGTGATGGACAGCGCCGGACGCGATATCGCCCGCTGCGAGATCCGCTTCGACGAGCGCTTCCCCCTGAGCGCCAACGACGTCGTCAAACGTCTCGAGCGGGGCAACCCGGCCATCTACTGCCGCGGCTACCGGGCCAACGAGGGGGTGATCGAGATCGATGTGCGCAGCGTATCGGCCACCCAGCTGCTGCAGATCCGTGATGCCATCCACCACCTTTGCCAGGAGTAACCCATGTCTCTTTCCGATCGTTTCTACCGCGGCCGTGTCTGCCTCAACGTGTTGGCCGGCTCCAAACAGAATGCCCGCGATATTTTCACCGCCGCCGAGGGCCATGTGCTGGTCGGGGTCCTCTCCAAAAACTACCCGGACCTCGACAGCGCCGAGGCGGACATGCGCGACTATGCCGGTCTCATCGACAATGCCCTCTCTATTGGTCTCGGTGCCGGTGACCCGCGCCAGTCCGCCATGGTGGCGACCCTGGCCGGGCGCCTCAAGCCACAACACGTCAACCAGGTGTTTACCGGTGTCGGCGCCAGCCGCGCCCTGCTGGGCGATGCCGATAGCCTGGTCAATGGCCTCATCTCCCCCACCGGCACACCGGGCATGGTGAAGATCGCCACCGGCCCACTCAGCGCAGCACAACCGGATGGCGTGGTCTCCATCGATACCGCCATCGCCCTGCTCAAGGACATGGGGGGCAGCTCGGTGAAGTTTTTCCCCATGGGGGGGCTCGCCTGCCGGGAGGAGTATCGGGCGGTGGCCGAAGCCTGTGCCCGCAACGACTTCATGCTGGAGCCCACCGGAGGCATCACTCCCGATAACGTCGGCGCCATCCTCGACATCGCTCTCGAGGCGGGGGTGGGCCGAATCATCCCTCATGTCTACAGCTCCATCATGGATCCTCAGACAGGCCTGACCCGCCCCTCACAGGTCAGCGAGTTGCTGCTGATGGTCAAAGAGCGCCTGGGCTAGACACCCCGACTTGCCCCGGCCATGTCTGGCAGGCATGCTGGGGCGATTAAGCAGGAGTTGCATGCATGGCCACCTTCCCACACCCCCGCCTGCGCCAGCTGTTTGAAGCCCTTCGCCAGGAGACCCTGTCTCAGGAGGAGCTGGCCCGACGCCTGCAGGTTTCAACACGCACCGTGCGCAGCGATGTCGCCCTTCTCAACGAGATCATCGCTCCCCATGGTGCCCACCTGGCCCATTCGAGGGGCGAGGGCTACCAGCTTACCCGGTTCGATCCGGCGCGCTTCGAGCGACTGCAGCGAAGGCTCGATGAGGAGCTGGCACTGCCGCGCACCAGTCGCGAGCGGGTCATTCACCTGATGGTTTTGCTGCTCGGTGCCGAGCGGGGGATCAAACTGGATGAACTGGTCGATACCTGGTACCTGAGCCGTACTGCCTTGCAGGGTGACATGGGGGAGGTGCGCGAGCGCCTCGCCCGGTTTGGCCTGCAGGTGGAGAGCCGCGCCCATCAGGGGCTGCAGCTGGTCGGCGACGAACTCGCCATTCGCGCCTGCCTGGCACAGCTGCTGGCCCAGGAGCTCAGAGAGGGGCAGCCGATCCAGACGCTGCTCCATCTGCTCTGTCCGAGCCACACGCTGGGTGTGGTACGGGAGCAGATCCAGCCCCTGCTCGACCTCTCCCCCCTGCGCTTCTCTGACGATAGCCGTCAACAGTTGGCCCTCTATTGTGCCATCGTGCTCGCCCGTCTCGCCGCAGGAAAGAGCCAGCCGACACTATCCTGCCCCGAGATCTGCCCGCAGGCGGTAACCCTGGCCCGCACCATCCTCTCCACCCTGCCAACCCTGACCGAACCGGGCAGTGGCGAGATCAACCTGCTCGCCATTCAGCTGCAGGGTCGGGCCAGTCTGCCCGCAGGCCTGCTCACGGCGCTCCAGGAGCAGGAAGGGCGGGAGTTGGTGAAGCACCTGCTCGAGCATATTGCGATCCAGTACGGCTATGAGCTGGGCGATGACGATCAACTGGCGCGGGATCTCCTGAATCATGTGCTGCCCATGTTGCTGCGGGTGCGCTATCACATCGCCAGTCATAATCCCCTCACCGACCATATCAAGCAGCACTATCCCCTCGCCTACGACATCACCCTGGGAGCGCTGGCCGAATGGTGTCACCACAAACACTACGACTTCACCGACCACGAGATAGGCTATCTGGTGATCCACGTAGGGGTTGGGCTGGAGCGGCGTTACGACATCGGCTATCGCCGGCCGCCACGCGCCCTGCTGGTGTGTGACGGAGAGAACGCAACGGCGCGCCTGCTCGAGGCTCGTATCCGCCGGGATTACCCCCAACTCGCTCTGGAGGTGATCTGGTCTCTGCGCAACTATGAGGCGAGGGCCGAGCTGGATGCCGACTTCGTCATCAGCACCAGCCGCCTGGAGGAGAAGGGGCTGCCCCTGCTGCAGCTTCACCCCTTCCCGACCCAGGCCCAGCTCGAGCAGCTCGGCAAGCTGGTACTCAGCGATCGTACCCGCCCCTATCTGCTGAACAAATACTTCTCCCCTCATCACTTCCTCTATCTGGAAGAAACGATGAGTCAGGCGGCCCTGTTCAGGCATCTGTGTCATCAACTGGAACATGAGGGGAGCGTGCCCCCCGAGTTTCACGCCTCCCTGTGCGAGCGCGAGCGAATCGTCTCCACCTGGCTGGGAGATGGCATCGCCACCCCCCACTCCCTGGCCCTCCTGGCCCACCAGACCTGCGTCTATACGGTGTTGGCACCGGAAGGGATAGAGTGGGGCCAGGGGGAGAGAGCCCAGGTCATCTTCCTGCTCGCCATCGGCCACTCCGACTACGAAGAGGCGATGGGGCTCTATGACATCTTCCTGACGCTGATGAATGAAAAAGCCAGCAGAGATCTGCTGGCTTGTCACGACTTCACGGCGTTTTACAAGGCGGCCCGGCGGCTGCTCGACTAATCCTCGTCGAAGCCGCTGGCAAACAGGACGACCACGGCCTCCAGGGCCTGGACCTCCTCGGGCCCCTCTACCACCACCTCGATGTGCCCCCCCTGGGCGGAGTCGAGCATCAGCATGGCGATGATGCTGTTCGCCTCGGCCTCGACGCCGGTCTCGTTGCGCAGCAACACCTGGGCATCAAACTTCTGTACCAGCTCGAAGAGCATCATGGCGGGCCGGGCGTGCATGCCCAGCCGGTTCTTCACCTCGACCGAGGCGTGCAGGGTCATTGCTTATCCTTAGCGGCGCTCTTCTCCAGCGTGCGGTGGCGAAGCTGTACATTCTTGCCCAGCTTGCGAAAGCTCTCGGCCAGACGCTCGGCGATAAAGACGGAGCGGTGCTGACCGCCGGTACAGCCAATCCCGACCGTCAGGTAGCTGCGGTTGTTGCGCTCCAAATGGGGCAACCAGGTCGTCAACATGCTCTCGATCTGCTGGATAAAGAGCATCACATCACTCTGGCTGGCCAGATAGTCGGCGACCGGCTGGTCCTTGCCGGTGAAAGGCTTGAGCTCGGGGATCCAGTGGGGGTTGGGCAGAAAACGGGCATCGAAGACGAAGTCGGCATCCTTGGAGATGCCATATTTGAAACCAAACGACTCGAACACCATGACCAGTTCGCTCTCTTTCTTGCCCAGTACCCGGGTCTTGATGAGCTCGCTTAAGTCGTGAATGCTGAGGCTGGTCGTATCCACCCGCAGATCGGCGCTGGAGGAGAGGGGCGAGAGGAGGTGGGTCTCCTCCCGGATGGCCTCATCCAGCGTCAGCTGATTGCGTGACAGGGGGTGCAGACGGCGGCTCTCCCCGTAGCGGCGCAGCAGGGTGCTGTTGTCGGCATCGAAGAAGAAGCTCGAATAGTCCACCCGCTTCTCACTGCGCACCTGGCGCAGCAGCTCATCGAGTTTATCGGGCACCTGCGGCAGGTTGCGCACATCGATGCTCACTGCCAGCTTGTCGTACTGCCCCTCCAGCGCCACGATAAGCTGGGGCAGCAGGACAACCGGCAAGTTGTCGACACAGTAGTACCCCAGATCCTCCAGAACCCTCAGGGCAACCGTCTTGCCGGCCCCGGAGCGGCCGCTGACGACGATGAGTTGCATACTTCCTCCTTACATCCTGGAGAGCCCGCGGCGGGGTTCAGGCGGAAATCATGATCTGGTAGAGCTCTTCATCGCTGGCCGCCTGGCGCAACTGACGGCAGATGCCTTTGTCAGCAAGCCGCGAGGCCATCATGGAGAGCGTCTTGAGGTGCTGCTTGCATTCGCTCTCGGGAACCAGCAGCGCAAAGAGAAGGTCGACCGGTTGGTTGTCGATCGCATCGAAGGAGATGGGCTCTTCGAAGGTGAGCAGCACGGCGGTCGGGGGAAATTCGTCCCCGATACGGCCATGGGGAATGGCGATACCGCCGCCGATCCCGGTACTGCCCATCTTTTCACGGGCCAACAGGCACTCGAACAGGGTCTGACGAGAAGTGCCCAGATGATCGGCCGCCAACTCACTGATGAGTTCCAGCGCCCGCTTCTTACTACTACAAGGGACTGCACTCCGGGTGCAGTCCCTGCTCAATATGTGTTCCAGTTGCATCTTATTTTTGCTGTAGCTTGTCTTTGTGCTTGATGATCTGTCGATCCAGCTTGTCGATCAGGGTATCGATAGCGGCATACATGTCCGCATGCTCGGAGTTGGCGAAGACTTCGCCACCGTTGACGTGCAGCTTGGCCTCGGCGATCTGCTTGAGCTTCTCGACATTGAGAACCACGTGCACGTTGTTGATATGGTCGAAATGGCGCTCCAGCTTGGCAAACTTGCTATTGACGTACTCCCGCAGTGCTTCGGTGATCTCTACATGGTGTCCAGTCAGATTGATTTGCATAACGTCTTCCTTTTGTTTTGCCTACACCAGGCGTTTGCGCTGATTGGAGGGTGGAATCATGAGGGACTCGCGATACTTGGCGATGGTCCTTCGTGCCACCATGATCCCCTGCTCTGCCAGCAGATCGGTGATCTTGCTGTCGCTAAGCGGCTTGGCAGGGTTTTCGGCCGTCACCAGTTTCTTGATCAAGGCGCGGATGGCGGTCGATGAACATTCTCCCCCACCTTCGGTATTCACATGGCTCGAGAAGAAGTACTTCAGCTCGAAAATACCGCGGGGAGTATGCATAAATTTCTGGGTAGTCACCCGGGAGATGGTCGACTCGTGCATCTCCACCGCCTCGGCGATGTCGTTCAGCACCATCGGCTTCATCGCCTCCTCCCCATACTCGAAGAAGCCCTGCTGCTGCTCGACGATGCAGTTGGCCACCTTGAGCAGGGTCTCGTTACGGCTCTCCAGGCTCTTGATAAACCAGCGAGCCTCCTGCAAATGGGAGCGGATAAACTGGGTATCTGTGCTGCTGCGGGCGTTACGCGCCATGGCCGCATAGGTCTCATTGACCCTGATCCGCGGCGCGCTGTCGGGATTGAGCTCGACCACCCAGCGCTTTCCCTTCTTGACCACGGAGACATCCGGAATCACGTATTGGGAATCGCTCTGCACCACACTATTACCGGGGCGGGGCTCGAGCTGAAGGATCATGTCGAGCACCTCCTTGAGCTCGCTCTCCTTGAGCCGGGTCTTGCGCGCCAGTGTCCGGTAATCGCGGGCCCCCAGCAGATCCATGTGCTCGGTCACCACCTCGATCGCCTCTTTGAGCCAGGGGAGGGTCGGTTCAAACTGGCCAAGCTGGATCAGCAGACACTCCTGCACCGAGCGGGCGGCCACCCCGACGGGGTCGAAATGCTGCACCCGTTTGAGCACGGCTTCAACCTCGTCCATCTCCACACTGTATTCTTCGGAGCTGACTGCCATCTGAATATCTTCGAGGGTCACGGTCAGGTAGCCGGACTCGTCGATGGCATCGATAATAGCCAGGGCGATGGCGGCATCGAGATCGGAGAAGGGGGTGAGACGCATCTGCCACAGCAGATAGTCCTGCAGGTTTTCGGTGGTTTCCCCCTGGTAGACGGTCTCTTCCCCGTCGAAGGAGGGCGTCGCCAGCTGGGCCGTGCCGGCCGAGTAGACCTCATCCCAGGTCGTATCAACCGGTAATTCGTCAGGCATCTGCTCCTGGGACATGGCCTCGGAGCTATCCATCTGGCTGGCATCGCCGACTTCCGGCATAGGCTCTCGCCCATCCGGATCCAGATCACTTTCCTCCTGCTCCAGCAATGGGTTGCTCTCTAAGGCTTGCTGGATTTCCTGCTGAAGTTCCAGGGACGAAAGCTGGAGTAAACGGATGGCCTGTTGTAATTGTGGCGTCATGGTCAGCTGTTGACCCAGACGCAGCTGCAGTGTCGGCTTCATCTACGTTGGAATGTCCTTATGTTCAGCATTCAGGCGAGGGGAGATCACCCTTACTATAGACTGAATTGATCCCCCAGATAGACCCGCTTGACCTGTTCATCGGCCAGGATCTGCTCCGGGGTTCCTTCGGCGATCATCTTGCCATGGCTGACGATATAAGCCTTCTCGCATACATCCAGAGTCTCCCTGACATTGTGGTCCGTGATCAAGACGCCGAGCCCGCGATCCTTGAGATGCTGGATGATCTTCTTGATGTCTATCACAGAAATCGGGTCCACGCCGGCAAAGGGCTCGTCGAGCAGAATGAAGCGGGGATCCGCCGCCAGGGCACGGGCGATCTCGACCCGACGGCGCTCGCCACCGGAGAGACTCTGGCCCAGGTTGTCCCGAATATGGGTAATGTTGAACTCTTCCAGCAATTGCTCGACCAGATCGACCCGCTCCTCTTTGGAGAGTCCCTTGCGCGTCTCCATGACCCCCATCAGGTTGTCGTAGACCGAGAGACGACGAAAGATGGAGGCCTCCTGGGGCAGGTAGCCGATTCCGTTACGGGCACGCTGGTGCATCGGCTGGGCGCTGATGTCACGATCGTCGATGGTGATGTGGCCCGCGTCCCGTTGAACCAGGCCCACAATCATGTAAAAGGAGGTGGTCTTGCCGGCTCCGTTCGGCCCGAGCAGGCCCACGATCTGACCCGTGCCCACCTCCAGACTCACGTCGCTGACCACCATGCGGCTCTTGTAGCTCTTCTGCAGGCCTACCGCCTTCAATACCGCCATGAGCTTACTCCTTCTTGCCGTCAGCCGGCTTGTCAAAACTCTCCACCTGATCGGGGAGGAAGACCGTCTTGACCCGTGAGCCGGTATCGCTGCTCTCGGCCATCATCTTCTGTTTGACGATGTCATAGCGGATCAGATCGCCGTTAACCTGGCTATCTTCCTGCTTGAGCTGGCCATTGCCGGTGATGGTCACCAGACGCTTCTTGAGCTCATAGCGAATGGTGTCCCCATGGGCGTTGACCGGCTTGCCGTTGTCCAGGATCTGGAAGAAGGTGGCCGGTTTGCCATAAGCGGTCATCACCTCGGACCCCTTCTCGGCCCCGCGCACCACGACCACCTTGTCGGCGTGGATCTTGATAGTGCCCTGGGTGATGATCACATCCTTGGTAAAGGTGAGGCGGTTATCCTGCAACTCGGCCGTCTGGGTCACCGCATCCACATAGACCGGCTCGGCGAAATCCGACTGCTTGGCCTGCAGGGTGCCGCAGCAGAGCAGGGCCACCAGGGCGAGATTAACGTTTTTCATTGAAATAGATCGCATGACTCTGTTCCAGTAACTCAAAGTAGCGCTTGTCCAGATTGCCCCTGAGACCGAGTCCCTCGGTCTGCAGGTCCTTGCCAAGCATCTTGACCTCTTGATTGCTGCGTATGTCCTGATTATTCAGGTCCAGCTCCATATATTCGGTATCGAGGCGCTTCACCGGCCCCTCCTCCAGCAGTCCGTCCACCTGTACCTTGCGGCGCAAGATGGCGTTATCACCGACGTTAAGCACCCCCTCCTCGGCGGTAAGGCTCCATTCGGGCCGCCCTTGCTCATCGTAGCGATAGAAGATGGGTTGAGTCATGTTGACCATCTCGATGGCACGGAAATACTCGGCGTAGACAGATTCGAGACGGTCCTGTAATCGTCCCTCCTCGTCATATTGAAGGGTCACCATGTCCCGAGCGACAAAATCGGGCTGAAAATGCTCTTTCTGCGTCGGCTCCACCGTCGCAACCGGCTTGTTCAGCACCTGCCAACAGGCCAGTGCCACGATAAAGAGCACGCCAAAGAGCAGGGTCTGGCGGTTCATACGGACACCTCCGCACCGCCATCGAGCAGCCCTCTGGCCTGCAGTAGCAGATCGCACACCTCGCGCACCGCCCCGAGCCCTCCCCCGAGTCGGGTCACCATATGGGCTCTGGCCAGCACCAGCGGATGCGCATCCGCCACCGCCACCCCCAGGCCGCACGCCTGCATCACGGGCAGATCGATGGTGTCATCCCCCACGTAGGCGGCCTCCTCGGGAGACAGCCCCAGCTCGGCCAGCAGTCGCTCGAAGTGGGGCAGCTTCTCATCCGCGCCCTGCACCAGGTGCCGTACCCCCAGGCTCGCCATCCGATCGGCGACGATACGTGAGCTGCGCCCCGTGATGATGGCCAGCTCGACGCCGGCTCTCATCACCGCCTTCATGCCGGCGCCATCCCGGGTGCAGAAGGTTTTGAACTCCTCCCCATTATTCCCCATATAGATGAAGCCATTGGAGAGCACTCCGTCCACGTCGCACACCAGCAGCCGGATGCGAGCGGCACGGGCCATCAGCTCGGCCGGCACGGTGCCATAGGGCGTCATCACATCAGACATCAAATGACCCTCGCGCGCAGCAGGTCGTGCATGTTGAAGGCCCCAAGCGGGCGTCGATGCTCATCGACCACAAGTAATCCATTGATTTTACGGGTTTCCATCAATTTCACCGCCTCGGCGGCCATCATAGCAGGCCCCACGGTAATGCAGTTGGCCGTCATCACCCGACTGATGGGGGTGTGATGGATATCCACCTGCTGGTCCAGAATGCGGCGCAGATCCCCGTCGGTGAAGAGGCCTGCCAGGGTACCGTCGGCAGCCACTACGCCGGTCATGCCGAGCCCCTTGCGACTCACCTCCAGCAGCGCCTCGCTGATGGAGGCATCGACGCTCACCAGGGGCAACATCGCCTCCTTGTGCATGATGTCGCAGACCCGCAGCAGGAGCCGCTTGCCCAGAGAGCCGCCGGGATGAGAGAGGGCGAAATCGTCGGCGGTGAAGCCGCGCGCCTCGAGCAGGGCAACCGCCAGGGCATCCCCCATCACCAGGGTCGCCGTGGTGCTTGAGGTGGGCGCCAGTCCGAGGGGGCAGGCTTCACGAGCAACCCGGATGCAGAGGTGCACATTGGCCTCACGGGCCATGGTGGAGGCCGGATTGCCGGTCATGCAGATGAGCGGCACCCCGCGACGCTTGAGCACCGGCAGCAGGGCCAGGATCTCGTCGCTCTCTCCCGAGTTGGAGATGGCAACGATGAGATCGCCCTCTGAAATCATGCCCAGATCCCCGTGGCTCGCCTCACCGGGATGCAGGAAAAACGCCGGGGTCCCTGTGCTGGCCAGGGTGGCGGCGATCTTGCTGCCGATGTGGCCCGACTTGCCCATGCCGGTCACCACTATCTTGCCCCCGCAATGCAAAATCATCTCACAGGCCCGATCAAAGGCCTCATCGAGGTACTGCTGCAGGCCGGCGATCGCCTCCTGCTCAATCTCCAGCACCCGGCTGGCACTGAGTTTGAAACGGGAGACCACAGAGACGTTTTCGCTGACATCGGACATGAAAAGGGGGCTCCGAAACAGGGTGGAAAGGCGGGATTATAAAAAACTCTGACAGGATAAGCGAATCGGCTCCGTTTTCATCAGTATTGACACATTTGGCAACACAAATTTGTCGCATCTGCGGCGATCTCCCCCTGTTCAATAGTTGTTCCGGAAGATTGCTTCCCACTAGACTAGCCCCTAAAATTTGCCCCTTGTCACAACTGGATGGACCAAGGCTTGAATCCTGACCTGATTACCATCAACAACCTCACCTTCAGTCATGGGGATCGCCTCCTCTATGACGGCATCAGCCTGCATATTCCCCGAGGCAAGGTGACCGCCATCATGGGACCCAGCGGGATCGGCAAGACCACCTTGCTGCGCCTCATCGGCGGGCAATTGAAGCCCACCAGTGGCGAGGTACTGTTCGATGGAGAGAATGTTCCGGCGCTGCCGCGCAGCCGACTCTACGAGCTGCGCAAGCGCATGAGCATGCTGTTTCAAAGCGGCGCCCTGTTCACCGGGATGACCGTCTTCGACAACGTGGCCTTTCCCCTGCGCGAGCACTCGGGACTGCCCGAGGAGCTCATCCACACCATCGTCATGATGAAGCTCGAGGCGGTGGGCCTGCGTGGCGCCGCCAGACTGATGCCCTCCCAACTCTCCGGTGGCATGGCCCGTCGCGCCGCCCTGGCCCGGGCGATAGCCCTCGACCCCGAGCTCATCATGTATGACGAACCCTTCGTCGGGCAGGACCCCATCACCATGGGCGTGCTGGTGAAACTCATTCGCGATCTCAACGATGCCCTCGGCATCACCTCCGTCATCGTCACCCACGACGTCACCGAGGTGATGACCATCGCCGACTACGCCTACATCATCGCCAACCGCAAGGTGGTGGCCCAGGGCACTCCGGAGCAGTTGCGCCGCGAGGATAACCCGGAGGTGGCCCAGTTCCTCAACGGCCTGCCGGATGGCCCAGTCCCCTTCCACTTCCCGGCCGGCGAGCTGCTACAGGATCTCTGATGTTGATTGATTTGATTGGCCAGTTGGGCCACCGCGGAGTGCGCGCCATCACCGCCGTCGGGCGGGCCGGCATCATGCTGTTCCACGCCCTGGTGGGCAAGCCGGCCCCGCGCAAGCACTTTCCACTGCTGGTCCAGCAGCTCTATGTGGTCGGCGTCCAGTCGGTCGCCATCATACTGGTGTCGGGTCTGTTCATCGGCATGGTGCTCTCCCTGCAGGGCTACAACGTACTGGTGGACTTCGGGGCAGAGCAGAGCCTGGGCCCTCTGGTATCGCTCTCGCTGCTGCGGGAACTCGGTCCCGTGGTCACCGCCCTGCTCTTCGCCGGCCGCGCCGGCTCGGCCCTGACCGCCGAAATCGGCCTGATGAAGGCGACCGAACAGCTCTCCAGCCTGGAGATGATGGCCATCGACCCCCTGCGTCGGGTGGTGGCTCCCCGTTTCTGGGCCGGAGTCATCAGCATGCCCCTGCTCGCCTTTATGTTCAGCCTTATCGGTATTCTGGGTGGCAAGCTGGTCGGGGTCGACTGGCTGGGGGTCGACGAGGGGGGCTTCTGGTCCGCCATGCAGGCCGCCGTCGACTGGCATGAAGACATCATGCAAGGCGCCATCAAGAGCCTCATCTTCGCCATGGTGGTGACCTGGATCGCCCTGTTCAATGGCTACGATGCCAAACCGACCTCTGCCGGCATCAGCCAGGCGACCACCCGCACCGTGGTCCACTCATCCCTGGCCGTGCTCGGCCTGGACTTCGTACTCACAGCCATCATGTTTGGATAAATCGATGAAATTCAGCAAGACAGAATTCCTGGTCGGCAGCTTCATGCTGGCTGGTATGGGCGCCATCCTGGCCCTGGCCCTGCAGGTGGCGGGGTTAAGCTTCAAGAGCGAAGGGGAAACCTATACCATTCACGCCCATTTCGATAATATCGGCGGCCTGAAAGTACGCTCTCCGGTCAAGGTCGGTGGTGTGGTCGTCGGCCGCGTCAGCGACATCACCCTGGATCCCAAGAATCAGGTACCTCTGGTGACCATGCAGATGCAGAAATCGGCGGGCCAGTTTTCCGAAACCAGCACCCTCTCCATCCTCACATCCGGTCTGCTCGGTGAGCAATATATCGGCCTGGTCCCCGGGTTCAGCGATGAAGAGATGGGCACCCGTGAGCTCAAGGATGGAGACACGTTGGAAGATACCAAGTCTGCCATCGTCCTGGAGGACTTGATCGGCAAATTCCTCTACAGCAAGTCAGACAGCGGCAAGGAGTAATCACGATGAAAAAGATTCTGTTAGTGCTCGGCATCATGGCCGGCCTGCTCTTCTCTCTGGTGGCCCGGGCCGACACCTATCCGGCTGACCCCTATGCTCTGATCCAGCTGGCCGCCGACAAGACCTTTGCCCGCCTCAAGAGCGATCAACCCCAGATCAAGAGCAATCCGGACCACCTGCGGGTGATCATCCGCGAGGAGCTGCTGCCCTACATCGACAACCGCTTCGCCGCCTACAAGGTGCTCGGCAACCAGATTAAACAAACCACCCCGGAGCAGCGTGACGCTTTTGTGAGCGCCTTCACCGAGTACATGATCAGCTCCTACGCCGATGCCCTTGCCCATTACGACAAGCAGACTGTTAAGGTCGAGCCGGCCAAGCCGCTCGATGGCAAGGAGATCACCGCCGTCAACCTGAGCGTGAAAGAGGCCGGCAAGCCCGATATCAACCTCGAGTTCAAGCTGCGCAAGAACAACAAGACCGAACAGTGGAAGGCCTTCGACATGGTGGCCGAAGGGATCAGCCTGCTCTCTGCCAAGCAGAGCGAGCTGGGTGGCCTCATTCGCCAGAACGGCATCGATGCGGTGATCAAACAGCTCAATGAGCACAACGCCAAGCCGCTGGTGCTGAAAAAATGAAGCTGAGCGGCGATCTGCAGGGGGAACAGGTCCGGCGTCTCTGGGCCATCCGTGACCAGTGGTGGCAGGACGAGACCATGGATCTGCGCGAACTCATCGCCATCGACTCGGCCGGCGTGGCCATCATGGTCAAGTGGGCCAAGGCCGTGCGCGAGCGCGGCCAGACCCCTGCCCTTATCGGCATGCCCGACGACTTCGACAAGCTGGCCACCCTCTACGGTGTGGCCGGGCTCTTTTCTACCCAAGCCTAAGGACGACTATGCAAGTCTCTGAAATTGAAGAAATCCTGCGTGAGGCCCTGCCCCTGTCCGAGGTTCACGTAATCGGTGACGGCAGCCACTTCCAGGTGATTGCCGTGGCCGACCTGTTCGACGGCATGAGCCGTGTAAAGAAACAGCAGGCCATCTATGCCCCCCTGATGGACAAGATCGCCACCAACGAGATCCACGCGCTCTCGATCAAGGCCTACACCGAGGCCGAGTGGAAACGCGAGCGTAAATTCCAGCTGCCCTCCTGATTTGGTAAAGAAGTAAACCATGGACAAATTCAAGATCACCGGCCCCTGCACCCTCTCCGGTGAAGTGACCATCTCCGGCGCCAAGAACGCCGCCCTGCCGATCCTGTTCGCCACCCTGCTGTGCGACGAAGAGGTGCAGCTCTCCAACGTGCCACGCCTCAAGGATGTGGCCACCACGGTCAAGCTGCTGGAGATGCTGGGCGCCACCACCAAGGTGAACGGCAACGTCACCGTACTGGCCGGGGCCGTCAACAATCACGTGGCCCCGTATGAGCTGGTCAAGACCATGCGCGCCTCTATTCTGGCTCTGGGCCCGCTGGCCGCCCGCTACGGTGCGGCCGACGTCTCCCTGCCCGGTGGCTGCGCCATCGGTGCCCGCCCGGTCAACTTGCACGTGCATGGCCTGGAGCTGATGGGTGCCAAGATCACCATCGAAGACGGCTACATCAAGGCCCGTGTCGACGGCCGCCTCAAGGGTGCCCACATCCTGATGGACATGGTCTCGGTCACCGGTACCGAGAACCTGATGATGGCCGCCGCCCTGGCCGACGGTCGCACCGTGATCGAAAACGCGGCCCGTGAGCCGGAGGTGGTGGATCTCGCCAACTTCCTCAATACCCTGGGCGCCAGGATCCAGGGTGCCGGCACCGACACCCTGACCATCGACGGGGTCGAGCGCCTGCACGGCGGCAGCTACACAGTCCAGCCGGATCGTATCGAGACAGGTACCTTCCTGGTCGGCGCCGCCGTCACCGGAGGCAAGATCGTCTGCCGCAACACAGATCCGAGCCTGCTCGAGGCGGTGCTGGTCAAGCTGGAAGAGGCCGGTGCCCTGGTTGAGAAAGGTGAGGACTGGATCAGCCTGGACATGACCGGCCGCACCCTCAAGCCGGTCACCATCAAGACCGCCCCCTACCCGGCCTTCCCGACCGACATGCAGGCCCAATTCACCGTGCTCAACGCCGTGGCCCAGGGCACCGGCATGATCACCGAGACCATCTTCGAGAACCGCTTCATGCACGTGCCCGAGCTGGTGCGGATGGGGGCCGATATCGAGCTGCAAGGGAACGTAGCCATCTGCCGCGACACCCAGCAGCTCAAGGGCGCCCAGGTGATGGCGACCGACCTGCGTGCCTCCGCCAGCCTGGTGCTGGCCGGCTTCGTGGCCGAAGGGGCCACCATTGTCGATCGTATCTACCACATCGACCGTGGCTACGAGCAGATTGAGCAGAAGCTGCAAGGGCTGGGTGGTCGCATCGAGCGCATCAAGGAGTAATCCTTGCACCCAATAAAAACGGCACCCTCGGGTGCCGTTTTGGTTTTTACCGGCGCTTAATGCCCGGCCAACTTCATGTTTTCGATCAGCACAGAGCCGGTCTTGAGGCTGGAGCGCTCGTCGGCATCGCTGCCCACCGCCACTATCTGGCCAAACATATCGCTCAGGTTACCGGCTATGGTGATCTCTTCCACCGGATAGGCGATTTCACCGTTCTCGACCCAGAAGCCTGCCGCCCCCCGAGAGTAGTCGCCATTGACGATATTAACCCCCTGCCCCATCAGCTCGGTCACCAGCAATCCGGTGCCCATCTCCTTGAGCAACATCTGGAAATCCTGTCCGCTGTGGGAGACCTGCCAGTTGTGGATGCCACCGGCGTGGCCCGTGGTGGTGAGCCCCAGCTTGCGCGCCGAGTAGGAGGTGAGCAGCCAGGTCATCAGACGGCCATCGCGGATGATATCGAGATCCCGGGTGCGCACCCCTTCCCCATCAAAGGGGGCGCTGGCGAGTCCCCCCTTGAGGTGCGGGTGCTCGGTGATGGTGAGCCACTCGGGCAAAATGATCTGACCCAGCTTCTCTTGCAAAAAACTCGACTTGCGATAGAGGTTGCCACCGCTGATGGCCATCACCAGGTGGCCCCACAGGCCCGAGGCGGTGTCAGGATGAAACAGCACGGGCGCATGACGAGTGCCTATCTTGCGCCCGCCGAGGCGCGAGAGGGTGCGCTCCACCGCCTCGTCGGCGATGCGCTGCGGGCTCCAGAGATCCCCCATCCGGCGGCTGCAGCTCCAGCCGTAGTCCCGCTGCATCTCGCCGTCCTGCTCGCCGATCAACACGCAGCTCAAGGAGTGGCGCGATGCCGCATAGCCCTTCACGAAGCCGTGGCTGTTGCCGTAGACCTTGACCCCAAGATGGCTGGTGAAGCCGGCCCCGTCGGAGTGTTTGATGCGCGGATCGCGCCCCATGGCGAGTCGCTCGCACTCCAGGGCCAGGGCAGTCCCTTCGGCCGGATCCAGAGCCACCGGATGGCAGAGCTCGAGATCGGGAGCATCCCAGGCGAGCAGCTCGGATTCGGCCAGTCCTGCCGCCTCGTCGCGAGAGGTGTGGCGGGCAATCTCGATGGCGGCCTCGACACAGGCACGGATCGCATCGCGGCCGAGATCCGTGGTGGATGACGATCCCTTGCAGCCATCCCGATAGACGGCGATGCCCAGCGCCCCGTCTTTGTTGAATTCGATGCTTTCGAGCTCACCGCCACGGGTATTGACCGACAATCCGGTCTGCTTGCTGATGGAGACCTCGGCCAGTGAGGCCCCCAACGCCTTTGCAATGTCGAGAGCCTCGGCCACGGCACTCTCGAGCTGGGCTTGCTCCTGGCGGATTTGCGCTTGCTGATCCATACATCCAGTCTGATAGGTGGGGAAAGGGCCTAAGCATAACAGAGCCCAGCAAAGGGCGGGAGAAGCTGGTACCATATCCGCCAAACCGATGCGAACAACATCACAGGATCCGGAATTAATGAGTCATTTCAACGACGACCAGCATGACGAGTGGGACGGCCCCAGCAAGAGCCAGCTCAAGCGCGACGCCGAGGCCCTCCAGAACATGGGTGAGGAGATCGTCGACCTCAAACCCAGCGAGCTGGCCAAGGTGCCCCTCGATGAGGAGCTGGCTGACGCCGTGGCCATGGCCCACAAGCTCAAGCCCAAGAAGAACGAAGCCTATCGCCGCCATCTGCAGTTTATCGGTCGCCTGATGCGCAGCCGTGATGTGGAGCCCATCGCCGAGGCGCTGGCCATCATCAAGAACCGTCATGCCACCGCCAACGCGCGCCAGCACCGCCTGGAGCAGTGGCGCGAGCGCCTGATCAGCGAAGGGGATGGCGCCATCAACGAGCTGCTGGCCCAGTTCCACGAGCTGGATCGCCAGAAGCTGCGCCAGCTGCTGCGCTCGGTGCAAAAGGAGCGCGAGCAGAACAAGCCGCCCGCCGCCTACCGCGAGCTGTTCCAGTACCTGCGCAGCGAGATCGAAGAGCTGCTGTAAACGACACGGGGATGCCAAGGCATCCCCGTTTTGTTATCTCTCCCCTGGTGACCCCTGTCCCGGCAACAGATCGGTGTAGAGGAACCCCTCCCGCTCGATCGTCTCGCCGGTGTGGCACACCACCGGATGGCGGAACATGGGACCGTCCCAGGCGAAGGTGTGAAACTCCCCGTGCTCGCCACAGGGATCGACCCCGGCCGGCAGCAGTGCGAGCAGGGCACCGTCGAAGGGGTGGCCCGATACCTGACGCGGCACCCGGGCCGGATCGCAGGTGCTGACCGTCGCCTTGAGGCCGGCGGCCAGCATCTCTTGCGCTAGCTGGTCGGTCGGCGTCCCCCAGAGCGGAAACAGGGGAGTAATGCCGGTGCCCGCCAGCGCCTCCTCCCGATAACGACGCACCTCCTCCAGGAAGAGATCACCGAAGGCGAAGTGATCAATCCCCATCTCGCGACAGTGGGCCACAAAAGCGCCCATGCGCGCCTCGTAGTCGGCGTTGCTGCAGGGCCAGGGCAGCGGGATCACCTGCAGGGGCAGCCCCGCCGCCTCGGCCTGGGCGTGCAACAGCTCGTCGCGCACCCCGTGGATGGCCACCCGCTCGAACACCTCGTTGGTGGTGGTGAAGAGGCCGACGACCTCGATCCCCGGCTGCTGACGCAGACGGTGCAGCGCCCAGGCGCTGTCTTTGCCGCTGCTCCATGAGAGCAGAACCTTGGCCATGTGAACTCCTTCATGCTCGCCCATACTGTGTGCCGAAGGAAGCTGCTCCATTCGGTAAACGCAAGGCTGTGTTGCAGATTGCGCGATTTACTTGGAACGCCGGGGCATCTTACCCTCCATAGACTCGGCATCCCAGCACGGGAGCACGGACCGCACTGCGATAATCACAAGGAGAACCCATGACGACCCGCCCCCTCAATCGACAGGACTACAAGACCCTGGGCCTCGCCGCCCTGGGCGGCGCACTGGAGTTTTACGACTTTATCATCTTCGTCTTCTTCGCCGTGGTGATCGGTGAACTCTTCTTCCCGGCCGACATCCCCGAGTGGTTGCGCCAGTTCCAGACCTTCGGCATCTTCGCCGCCGGCTACCTGGCCCGCCCGCTGGGGGGCATCATCATGGCCCACTTCGGCGATCTGGTCGGTCGCAAGCGGATGTTCACCTTAAGCATCATCATGATGGCCCTGCCCACCCTGCTCATCGGCCTGCTGCCCACCTATGCGGTGCTGGGTATCGCCGCTCCGATCCTGCTGCTGGCCCTGCGCATCCTGCAGGGCGCCGCCATCGGTGGCGAAGTGCCGGGGGCCTGGGTATTCGTGGCCGAGCATGTGCCGGCCCGGCGCATCGGCTTCGCCTGCGGCGTGCTGACCGGTGGCCTGACTGCCGGCATATTGCTGGGCTCCCTGGTGGCCACCGCCATCAACAAGGGTATGAGCCCGGCCGATGTGAGCCAGTGGGGCTGGCGTCTGGCCTTCGTGCTCGGCGGCGTCTTCGGCATCGTGGCCATGTACCTGCGCCGCTGGCTGCACGAGACCCCGGTCTTTGCCGAGATGCAGGCCAACAAGGCCCTGGCCGACGAGTTACCCCTGCGCACCGTGCTGCGCGAACACAAGGGGGGCGTCATCGTCTCCATGCTGCTCACCTGGCTGCTCTCCGCCGGCATCGTGGTGGTGATCCTGATGACCCCCACCTACCTGCAGAAGATTCACGCCATCGCCCCGGCCGACGCCCTGCAAGCCAACTCTCTGGCCATACTGGCCCTGACCGCCGGCTGCATCTTCTACGGCCGCCTGTGCGATGCCATTGGCAGCGGTCGCACCTTCCTGCTCGGCAGCGCGCTGCTGGCCATCAGCGTCACCCTCTTCTATCACGGCCTGGCGGCAGGACGGGGCGACATGGTGACCCACTACATGCTGGCCGGCTTCGCGGTCGGCATCGTCGGAGCCGTGCCCCATGTGATGGTGAACGCCTTCCCGCCCGTGGTGCGCTTTAGCGGCCTGTCGTTCTCCTACAACGTCGCCTACGCCATCTTCGGTGGCCTCACCCCCATGCTGGTGACCCTGTGGATGAAAGAGGATGTGCTGGCCCCCTCCCACTATGTGACGGCCCTGTGCGGCGTCGGCTTCCTCGTCGGGCTCTGGCTGTGGCGCCAGGAACGTCGCGACCGTCAACCGGCCGCCTCGTTGGCGTAAGGCGGGGCCCTTCGGGGCCCCGGTGTCCGGAGGAGTGTGGCAGTTTCACCTAATACTGTTTAGGAGTAAGCTGGGGCGTTCTGTCAGCAACCCACGGAAAGCCCCATGATCCGCAAGAACCCCTCCGGCCACCTGCCGGTCATCCACGAATCGGCCTATATCGACAAGACCGCCATCATCTGCGGCAAGGTGATCATTCACGAGAATGTCTTCGTCGGCCCCTACGCCGTGATCCGCGCCGACGAGGTAGACGAGCGCGGCGACATGGAGCCCATCGTCATCGGCGCCAACTCCAACATTCAGGACGGGGTGGTGATCCACTCCAAGTCGGGAGCCGCTGTCACCATCGGCGAGTACAGCTCCATCGCTCACCGCAGCATAGTGCACGGGCCGTGCGAAGTGGGGAACCGGGTCTTCATCGGCTTCAACAGCGTGCTGTTCAACTGCCACATCGGTGATGGCTGCGTGGTACGCCACAACTCGGTGGTGGATGGCTGCGATCTGCCCCCCGAGTTCTACGTCCCCTCCACCACCCGCATCAATCAGCAGAGCGATCTGGCCACCATCCCCAGGGTGACGGTGGACGCCGCCGAGTTCTCGGAAGATGTGGCCCACACCAACATCGATCTGGTGAAGGGCTACAAGGCGCTCTCCAACGAGTTCTGATTGCTCGTCCGCACCTAACGAGACAGGGGGCCATCGGCCCCCTGTCTGTTTACCAGTAGTTCTCGGCGCTGATCTGGCCGGGTTTTCGCCTCAGGTTCTTGGTCAACCCCCGCTCCATGAGCACCCGCTGGGTATCGCGTACCATCTCGGGATTGCCGCAGATCATCACCTGACTCGTCTCCGGGGCTATGGTCAGGCCGACCCTCTGCTCCAGGGCACCTCCCTCGATGGCCGCCGGAATCCGCCCTGAGAGGGCTCCGGGCCAGGCTTCCCGGCTCACCATGGGCACATAGCACAATCGTCCCCCATAGCGCTCCTTCAACTGCTCGATAAGGGGCTGATAGGCGAGCTCTTCCCCATGACGCACCCCGTGCACCAGCACCAGGTTGTCAAAACGCATCGCCACCTCGCCATCGACCAGGATCGAGAGGAAGGGACCGATGGCGGTACCGGTGGAGAGCATCCAGAGATCGCGGCCGGGGGGGATCTCGTCGAGGGTAAGAAAACCGCTGGGGTTGGCGGCAATCAGCAGGCTGTCGCCCGCCTGCAGGGAGCCGAGTCGGGGGGTCAGCTGACCATCCGGGATCTCGACCACATAGAACTCGTGCCAGGAGGCACTGGGGGGATTGACGAAGGAGTAGGCGCGCTGCACCTTCTGCTCGCCGTCACAGAGGGCCAGCTTGGTGAACTGACCCGCCTTGTAGGGGGGAAGCTCGGCCTGTACCCGCAGGGAGAAGTGTGTATCGGTCCAGTCGATGCGCTCGAGCACCCGACCCTCGACCCAGTCGGCCATGGGAAGCCTCCTCTGTCAGTGATAACGACTCCACTCTACCCCTGTCACAGGCAATAAAAAACCCGCGCAATGCGCGGGTTTTTCAACCAGGACCTGTTGCTTAGGCAGCAACAACCTGGATTTGTACGGTAGCCTTCACGTCAGCGTGCAGCTGAACGGAAACTTCGTACTCGCCGGTGGAACGCAGAACGTTGCCCATGCGAACTTCGCTCTTGGACACGGCTACGCCAGCAGCGGTGATGGCGTCAGCCACATCGCGGGTACCGATGGAACCGAACAGCTTGCCTTCGTCACCGGCCTTGGAGGCGATAACAACGGCAGCCAGTTCGCCCAGCTTGGCAGCGCGCTCTTGAGCGGCAACCAGGGTGGCTTCCAGCTTGGCTTCCAGCTCGGCACGACGGGCGTCGAAAGAAGCGATGTTAGCCTTGGTGGCCATCACGGCTTTGCCTTGCGGGATCAGGAAGTTACGGGCGAAGCCAGGCTTAACGTTGACTTGATCACCCAGACCGCCCAGTTTGGCGATCTTATCGAGCAGGATAACTTGCATTACCTTTCCTCTTTAAATTCGTTGAGTTAGGCGTAAGCGCCGGACTGATTACTTGTTGTGCAGATCAGTGTACGGCAGCAGAGCCAGGTAACGGGCGCGCTTGATGGCGCGAGCCAGCTGACGCTGATACTTGGCGCGGGTACCGGTGATACGGCTCGGTACGATCTTGCCAGATTCAGTGATGTAGTTCTTCAGGGTAACGATATCTTTGTAGTCGATCTCGGTTACGTTCTCGGCGGTGAAGCGGCAGAACTTGCGACGACGGAAATAACGTGCCATTGCCTTTATCCTCTATTCAGTGATCCGGAATTACTCTTCTGCGGAAGCTTCGGTAGCAGCTTCGGCAGACTCTTCGCTGCGAACGTCGTCACGGCGGAAAGAACGCTCTTCCTTGGCCTTGGCCATCGGAGAAACTTCAGTCACGGCGTGCTTGGTACGCATGATCATGTTGCGGATAACGGCATCGTTGAAGCGGAAGTTGGTTTCCAGCTCGTCGATGACAGCCTGCTCGGCTTCCACGTTCAGCAGAACGTAGTGAGCCTTGTGCAGCTTCTCGATCGGGTAAGCCAGTTGACGGCGGCCCCAATCTTCCAGGCGATGAATCTTACCACCGGCAGTGGTGATGGCGCCGGTGTAGCGCTCGATCATGCCAGGAACCTGCTCGCTCTGGTCCGGGTGAACCATGAAGACGATTTCGTAATGACGCATTATCAGCTCCTTACGGGTTAATCAGCCTCCGCCCGGGTGCAGCCAAACCTCGGAGGCAAGGAACGTGTATGTGTAGACGCTGCTTTCTAGGGCGGCGTATTGTACGAAATGCAGGCCCCGACTGCAACAGGCAAGGTGATGCCGATGGATCCGATACCCACAACCAATTGATAATAATTCTCACTTTCATGTATCCTCTCTTCATCAGACTTGGGAGGTCACATCATGCAACCCACCGCACTGGCCCTGCCGCAGCAGAGAAAACTCAGGCTCAGCCTGCTTGGTCCCGCCTTTATCGCCGCCATCGGCTATATCGATCCGGGTAACTTCGCCACCAACATCCAGGCCGGCTCCCAGTTCGGCTACCAACTGCTGTGGGTGGTGGTGTGGGCCAACCTGATGGCCATGCTGGTACAGACCCTGTCGGCCAAACTCGGCATCGTCACCGGCAAGAACCTGGCCGAACACATCCGTGACCGGCTGCCACGCCCCGCCGTCTGGGCCTACTGGGTACAGGCCGAGATCATCGCCATGGCGACCGATCTGGCCGAATTCATCGGGGCCGCCGTCGGCTTCCAGCTGCTGCTGGGGGTCACCCTGCTCGAGGGCGCCTGCCTCACCGCCGTCATCACCTGGGGAATACTGATGCTGCAGAGCCGCGGCCAGAAGCCGCTGGAGTTCGTGGTCGGGGGCCTGCTGCTGTTTGTGGCCGCCGCCTACCTGGTCGAACTGCTCTTCTCCCGCCCGCACCTGCCGAGCCTGCTCGAGGGGGCCCTGCTGCCCTCCCTGCCCAATGATCAGGCTATCTATCTGGCCGCCGGGGTGCTCGGCGCCACCGTGATGCCCCACGTCATCTACCTGCACTCGGCCCTGACCCAGGGCCAGCAGGCCGATTCCAGCGTGGAGCAGCGGCTGCACTCGACCAGGGTGGATGTGGCCATCGCCATGACCATCGCCGGCTTCGTCAACCTGGCCATGATGGCGATGGCGGCCGCCGCCTTCCACGCCAGCGGCCACCAGCAGGTAGCCGAGCTCGAGACCGCCTACGCGACCCTGACGCCCCTGCTCGGTCAGGCCGCCGCCACCCTGTTCGGCCTGTCGCTGATCGCCTCGGGAGTCAGCTCCACCGTGGTCGGCACCCTGGCCGGCCAGGTGGTGATGCAGGGGTTCGTGCGCTTCACCATCCCGCTCTGGCTGCGCCGTGCCATCACCATGGCCCCCGCCTTCGTGGTGATCGCCATGGGGCTCAACACCACCGAGATTCTGGTGATGAGCCAGGTGGTGCTGAGCTTTGGCATCGCGCTGGCGCTGATCCCGCTGCTGATGCTGACCGGGGAGCGCGCCCTGATGGGCGTGCACCGCAACCACCCCCTGACCCAGGCCCTGGGGCGCGTCATCGTCACCCTGGTGGTGGGCCTCAACGCTTATCTCCTGGTCTCCCTGCTGTAGCGTCCTCATCACCCGGATATCGCGGGCGCCCACTAACATCGGTTAATGAGGCGTCCGCCGCTTTTACGGTATCCTCCCCCCATCATCGACGGAGGATCCCATGGAACATACCCGCGCCAGCTTCGTGCTGGGCCATCTGGAGGAGCAGGCCCATGTACTGCTCACCCAGATCGCCGACAACCAGACCCTGATGGTTACCGATCTCACGCCTTTCCATCCCGAGAGCCACCTCTGGCCCGATCAACCGGGGGATCTGGGGAGTGTGTACTGGGAGGGGGGCGAAGCGCCCATCGCCTCCTGCCGCATGGGGGCAGTGAGTCCGGAGGGAGCGCTCTTCGTCGACCGGGCCATTCCGGTCAAGCGCGGTGAGCCGGGCTGGGCCTTCGTGGTGGTGCACCCTCTTCAGGGCGTGCATGCCCTGAGCGCCGGCACGCCGGTGACCCTGCGGGTCGACGGGGCCCACCGCCTCCCCCTCTCCCTTGGCCACAGCGGCTGTCATCTGGCGGCCCTGGCCCTCAATCAGGCGCTCATCCCCTTCTGGAAGAAAGAGCCAACCGAGCGCGATGCCCTCGACCAACCCGATTTCGACCGTCTCGCCATCACCCGCTCCCGGGTCGAGCCCCACGGCTCGAGCGAGCACTACCGCATCGGCAAGAGTCTGCGCAAGAAGGGGGTGATGGGGCCCGAGCTGCTGGCGGCCCTGCCGGCCATCGAGCAGGCGGTCAACGCCCGGCTCACCGACTGGCTGGCCACGGGGGGAGCGATCCGCCGCAGCCGCGACGGAGAGGCCATCATCGATTCACGCTGGTGGCACTGCACCCTGGACGGGCGCGAGGTGACGATCCCCTGCGGCGGCACCCACGCCACCGCCCTGGCCGAGTTGGGCCGGGTACAGGTCAACCTCTCCCCGACCGACGAGGGGTTGGTGATGGAGACCCGGGTCTACCCCTGAGCGGGGCGACCAAACTCGGCCACCAGGGCGTCGATGAGAGCCCGCATCCGGCGTGGCTGGTGACGCCCCGAGGGGTAGACAATCTGCAAGCGCGATGCCGGCGCCGCAAACTCGGGCAGGATCTCCACCAGGCGTCCACTGGCCAGATCCTGCCCCACATCCCAACGGGACTTGAGGCAGACGCCCTCCCCCCGCAGGCACCACTGGCGCACCAGATGGCCGTTGTTGCTGATGCGCCGTCCCTGGACCATCACCCGCTTCAGCGCCCCCCCTATCTGAAACGACCACCAGCGCTCCGGATGCTCCCCGAAGCGCATCAGCAGGCAGTCGTGAGCGGACAGCTCCTCCGGATGGGTCGGCACACCCCGACGCGCCAGATAGTCGGGTGAGGCACAAACGGCCCGGCGATTCTCTCCCAGCGACAGGGTTCTCAGGGTGCTATCGGCCAGATCCCCGTAACGCAGGGCCAGATCGACCCCCTGTCCCACCAGATCCAGATAACCGTCGGTCAGATTGAGATCGAGGGCGATCCCCGGATGCTGCGCCATAAAGCGATCGAGCAGGGGAACCAAACGGCTGGTGCCGAAGTCCAGCGGGGCACTGATGCGCAGCAGGCCACTCATCTCGTCTCCCCCGTCACGCAGCCGGCGCCGCAGACCATCGGCCTGGGCCAACAGGTGGCGCCCCTCCTCGAGCAGCAGGCGCCCCTCCTCGGTGAGGCTGATGGAGCGGGTCGTCCTGCTAAGCAGGGTGGCACCGTAGTAGCGCTCCAGCGCGGCCAGTCGCTCCGAGACGGTGGCCGGGGAGAGGCCCAGCTCGCGCCCGGCGGCGGCCAGCCCCCCCTTCTCCACGATGACCAGAAACAGGTTGAGGTTGTCGAGCATGATTGTATTGATATTCCGAATTATGTTTTAGATTTTACGGCAATTATCAAAATACACCGTCCAATCTATCTTCTCCAGCAGACAAAGGCGCGGATTGTCCGCCGTCTCAGAGAGGATCATGCCCATGCCATTTCATCAGCACACCCTGTCCGTCATCATCGGTGGCCACACAGGTATTGGTCGCGCCGTGGCCGAGGCCCTGGGTCAGCGCCCCGGCCGTGTCATCACCGCCAGCCGCAGAAGCGGCCTGGATATCACCAACATCGCCTCCATCGAGGCGCTCCTCGCCCCCCTCGGCCAGGTGGATAACCTGGTGATCACCGCCGGATCCCAGGCGCCGGGCGGAGATCTGCTCGGTCTGGATCTGGCGGCGGCCAAGGCGGCCTTCGACATCAAGTTCTGGGGCACCCTGGCCGTCATTCGCTGTGCCGCCTCCCATATGGCCCCCGGCGGCACCATCACCCTGACCAGCGGCTTCCTGGCCCGCAAGACGGTCCCGGGCACCCTGGTCAAGACCACCATGAATGCCGCCCTCGAGGCGGCCGCCAAGATACTGGCCCGCGAGCTGGCCCCTATCCGGGTCAACGTGGTCAGCCCCGGCCTCACCGACACCGAGGCCTACGGTGCCATGAGCGGGGAAGCCAAAGAGGCGATGCTGAGCCGGGCTGCGGCCACCCTGCCGGTTGGCCGCCACGGTCGGGCCGACGATCTGGCCGCCGGCTATCTGCTGGCTATCGACAACCCCTTCATGAGCGGCGCCATCATCGACATCGATGGCGGCGCCCTGATCAACTGAGGCGACCAGAATGAAACAGCGTCAAACCTTACCGGCCCGGATCTGGATCCTCACCTTAAGCGCCTTTGCCATCGGCACCGCCGAGTTTCTGATCGCCGGCATCCTGCCCCAGGTGGCCGACACCCTGGGGGTCACCGCAGGTCAGGCGGGCAACCTCATCACCGCCTATGCCCTGGCCATCGTCTTCGGCGGCCCCATCCTCACCCTCTGGCTGGCCCGCTTCGAGAAGCGCAATGTGCTGCTGGCCCTGATGGTGCTCTTTGTGATCGCCAATCTGATCGCCGCCTACAGCACCGACTACACCACCCTGATCGTGAGCCGCATCCTGGCCGGCCTGACCCAGGGTCCCTTCTACGGCATCGGTGCCGTGGTGGCGACCCGCATGGTGAGCGAGAAGATGGCAGGCCGTGCCGTCGGCCAGATGTTTGCGGGGCTGACCCTGGCCAACGTGCTGGGGGTGCCGGCGGGCGCCTGGATTGGCAACGCCATGGAGTGGCACACCAGCTTCCTGGCCGTGGCCCTGCTCGGCGTCATCGCCCTGCTGGCCATCGCCCTGGCCATTCCCCGCCAACCCGCGGAGCAGGGGGGCTCACTCGGTCATCAACTGGGGGCGTTTCGCAACTGGGATCTGATCGCCAGCCTGCTCTTCACCGTCCTCGGCTGGTCCGGCTTCATGGCCCTCTATGGCTACATAGCCCCCCTCGCGGAGCAGGTGGCCGGCTTCGAGCGCGAGAGCATCACCGGAGTACTGGTCGTGGTGGGTCTCGGCCTGGTCATCGGCAACAGCATTGGGGGGCACAGTGCCGACCACAGCCTGCAGCGCGCCCTGCGGATCTGGCCGCTGATGACCCTGGCCTCCATGCTGCTGGTCGGGTTGGTCGCCGGCAGCCAGTGGCTCTTCCTGGGGGCGGCCTTCCTGTTTGGCGTCGCTACCTTCGCCAACCTGCCCGCCATGCAGATGCGTGTCATGCGCCACGGCACCCGCGCCCCCGAGCTGGCGGCAACCGCCAACATCTCGGCCTTCAATGTCGCCAACGCCCTGGGAGGGGTGATCGGGGGCGCCGTGGTCGACAGCCACTTCGGGCCGGCGAGTCTCCCCTTCTTCGGCGCCCTGCTCCCGCTGTTGGGTCTGCTCTTTATCCTCACCCAGGAGCGCACGGGCCGGGCCCCGCAACCCGGTAGCGCCCTCTGATCCACCCTCGCCGCCCTGCGGGGCGGCCCACAGGAGAGAATGCCGTGATTCATGCCATCGATCACTTCACCCTGCGCACCCGGGATCTGGACCAAACCCTGGCCTTCTACCGGGATCGTCTGGGGCTGGAGGAGGGAGCACGCCCCCCCTTCCCCTTTCCCGGCCACTGGCTCTATAGCCAGGGGCGCCCCCTGCTGCACCTGCTACCGGTCACAGAGGAGGAGGGGCTCACCGACTACCTCGGCTATCGCCCTGGCCTGAGCGGGAGCGGCGCCATCGACCACATCTCGTTGCAGGCCGAGGGCCTTGCCGCCATGACGGCCCGGCTCGAGGCTCACCACACCCCCTACACCCGTCGTCTGGTCCCCGAACTCAAGGAGTGGCAACTCTTTCTGGAGGATAACAACGGGGTCACCATCGAGCTCATCTTCACCGCCCGGGAGGCAACATGCTCATCAGACTCGGAGTCACCGATCTCTCCTTTCACCATATGACTGGCGCCCTGGTGCGTACCGTGCTGGAACAACACGGTCACCAGGTGACCACCCACTACGCCCCCCACGAGGCCAACTTCGAGTGCCTGGCCGCCGGAGAGCTGGATCTGCTCACTTCAGCCTGGCTGCCTCACAGTCACGGCGGCTACCTGGAGCGGGTCAGGGAGCGCCGGGCCGTGCGAGAGCTGGGCCTGCACTATGAGTCCTATGCCCTCTGGGGCGTGCCCGACTATGTACCCGCCGATCGGGTGGGCTCGGTGCAGGACCTGCTCGCTCCCGACGTGGTCAGGCAGATGACACCGCTCATCCAGGGTATTGGCGAAGGGGCGGGCATCACCCGCTTCTCCCGGCGCATCATGGCCGAATACCAACTGGAGGAGGCCGGCTATGAGTTTCGCAGCGGCAGTGAGGCCGACTGCCTGGCCGCCTTCGAGCAGGCAGTGGCAGAGGGGCGCTGGGTGGTCGTCCCCCTGTGGCGGCCCCAGTTCCTGCACGCCATCCACACCATTCGCGAACTGCAAGAGCCCAAGGGCCTGCTGGGGGGCACAGACAGAGCCGTGCTGCTGGCGCCGGAGGAGCATATCGAGGCCCTGGGGGCAGAGTGCGTCGCGGCTCTCGACGCCCTGCGCTTCGGTAACGAGCTCATCGAGCGCCTCGACTATCGGGTCAGCCGCCTCGGTGACCCCCTGGAGCAGGTCTCCCTTGAGGCCATCACCGCCATGCAACCATTGATCGGGCAGAGCGCCTGATCCCCAACAGGATTGACCCTATGAAACTCAACCCCTCTCTCCTGGCGATCGCCCTGGCCCTGGCGACCCCCGCTCTGGCCCAGAGCACCGAGCTGACGGTCGCCGCCAGCAGCCACACCCATAACTGGAATGCGGTGGCCCCCAGGGCGGACAACACCCTGTTTGCCGCCGCCCCCCGCTGGACCCGCTCCCGTGGTTCCCAACTGGTCTGGATCGATCAGGCAGGCGACGAACACGCCTGGCCCGATCGCCAGTGGAACAGTTGGACCCTGGGCCAACCGGCCGCCCGGCACTTCATCAATATCAATGCCATCCGCCGCATCGGCGATCAGCTCTGGGTCGTCGACACCGGCGCCCCCGACTTCGGGGGCAAGCCCCTGCCGCAGGGCGCCAAGGTGGTGGTGTTCAACATCGCCACCGGCAACACCGACCGGATCTACTATCTCGGCCCCGAGATCGCCGGCGATCACAGCTATGTGGATGACGTGCGCATCAAGGGCAGGCACGCCTACCTCACCGATGCGGGCTGGCCCGGGCTCATCGTCCTGGACCTGGAGAGCGGTGCGGCGCGGCGCGTGCTGACCGACAGCCCCTCGACCCGGGCCAGCGACAAGGCCATCTGGGCCGGCAACAACGTGGTGCTCACGCCCGATGGCTCACTGCTCAAGGTCAATGCCGATCCGCTGGAGCTCAGCCCCGACCGGCAATGGCTCTACTATGGCCCGCTCAATGGCCCCATGTACCGCATCCCCACCCGGGCCCTGGACAACCCGGCCCTCGACGACGCGGCACTGGCCAAACAGGTTGAGGTCTGGTTCGACATGCCGCCCACCGGGGGAACGGCCATGGGGAAAGATGGTACCTTCTACTTCTCGGATCTGGAGCAGAGCGCACTCAAGCGCCGCCTGCCGGACGGGCGCATCGAGACCGTCATTCAGGATGAGCGCCTGCACTGGGTCGATGCGCCGGTGATCGACGATCAGAATGTCATCTGGATGCCGGTCCCCCAGATGGACAGGGTCTCACTGTTTCAGGGGGGCAAGAACCGCACCCGCTGGCCGGTGGAAATCCTGAAACTGGACTTGCAGACCAGGTAACCCTGCGCCGGGACGCTACCCTTGATGCAGGGCCCCAGGCCCTGTCACAAGGAGTGAGCGATGAAGCGTTGGATGACCCTGTTGGCCCTGCTGCTGGCGGCCCCGGCCCTGGCATTTCACTGCCCGGCCGACATGAAGAAGATCGACGAACTGCTGGCCCAAAAGCCACCCCTGAGCCAGGAGGCGCTGGCCAGGGTGAAGGCGCTGCGCGCCGAGGGTGAGACCCTGCACAAGCAGGGGGATCACCAGGGTTCGGTGGAAAAACTGGCCGAGGCACTCAGGCTGCTCGATCAATAGTCGGCGGGGGCTCGCCCCCGCCTCTTTTTTGAACATTGCTTCTCTTTTAACCATCCGCTCACTAGAATGCCCCTCCCACAGGAGGAGTATCATGAGCACCCAACTGCGCAGCACGGGCGATCGCCTGCGTTATCTGTTTCTCTACGAGGCGATCGGTCTGGCCCTCGTCTCCCCCCTCATCAGCCGGGTATTCGACAAAGAGGTGGCCGCCGTCGGCAGCCTCGCCATCTTCTTCTCCGTGGTCGCCACCGGTTGGACCTATGGCTGGAACCTGCTGTTCGACAAGGCCCTGTTGCGCTGGTGCGGGCGCACCGACAAGCGGCCACGGGATCGGGTGCTGCACGCCCTTGGGTATGAGGCCAGCTTCATGGCCTTTTCCCTGCCCTGCGTCATGCTCTGGCTCGATATGGGATGGTGGCAGGCGCTGGCCCTGGATCTCGGCTTCGTCGGCTTCTATCTGGTCTATATCATCCTCTTCACCTGGGCCTACGATCGCATCTGGCCGATCCCCGCCGCCCTCTCCCCGGCCGGCGGCCTCCAAATGGGCGAACAAAATAACTAACATACTGATTAAAAACAGAATGATCTCGAACAGGGCCACATAACTTTTCATTTTATTTCACTGCCTGCCAGGGAGCGCAGGGGGTAGCTTGCCCACACGTTTGCACCCCTTTCTCTCCTCAGCAGGACACCATGAATCACAGCGTCAGGCTCCCCCCTCTGGTCATGCTCGCAGCCCTCACCATGGCACCGGGCATGGCCGCCATTCCGAATTTCGATGCCCTCTGCGCCCCCCATACCCGGGTATGGGCCCGCGATGGCCGGGTCTATATCAACGACAAGATGGCGATCGTGCACGCCTTCACGGCTTATGCCTACCGGGCACAGAGGGGAGACAAGGTGATCGACATCAGCCTCTCCCGGGCCATGACGCCCCCGGGGATCAGCTACAGCGAGCGCAACAAGCGGGATGCACTGGAGTGTGTCCTGCAGCCCTCCGACTCCCTGGCCATCAGGGGGAAGGCAGAGTAGCCGGCCCGACGGCCGCGACTACACTCCTCTCATCAGGGCGGTACAGGATGGCAGAGGATGAACAGAGGCATGCTGGTGCTCGCGCTCTTTTGGCTACCGCTGCTGGTCGGGGCACGCCCCCTGCAACTGCTGGTGATCGCCCACTACCAACCCCTGCTCACCCCCTTCTATCAGGAGTGGCTCGAGGCCGCAGGGCTGGAATATGCGCTCACCCCCTGCACGCCGGCCCGTTGCGAGCGCCTGATCGAGGGCAGCGATGAGATCGATGGCGAGCTGGTCAGAGTAAGCGGTTATGAGAGTGCGCACCCCGAGCTGAAACCGGTCGGTGTCCCCATCGGCACCGTCAGGGTCTATGCCATCGGCAGCGGCAACTGGCCACCGGCCGAGGGCGATCAATATGGCTGCCTGCGTGGCTCCCTTTGGTGCCGCCGGCAACTCCCGGCGCAGCAGATCACCTGGCTCAACGATCAGGAGCAGGGGGAGTTGATGCTCAGGCGGGGGCGAATCCAGTGGCTGATCCAATTTTGGCCCGGGGCCGAGGAGAGAGGGGGGGAGCAGGGGCACCGGCTCGCTCGCCTCGACTACTTTCTCTATCTGAGACGGGATCAGGAGCCGGCAGCCCGGCAACTGGAAGAGGCCCAGCAGCGGCTGATGCTAAGTGGCCGCTGGCGACAGATGCAGCAGCGGCTGCTCACTGCGATTGCCGGGCAAGGGCCGCAGGGGGTACCGGCCCACCCCTGACACTCATCCCTTGCGCATGCCAATATGGGGAATGTCATCCTCAAGATATTCGGCCCCTTCTGGCACGAAGCCGTGGCGACCATAGAAGCCCTGCAGGTGCGCCTGGGCACCGAGCCAGATGGAGTGTGCGGGCCAGTGCGTCTCACAGGCCTGCACCGCCTCGGCGATCAGCCGATGACCCAGACCGCCACCCCGGCAGGCCGGCGCCGTGACCACCCGGCCGATAACGGCCCCCTGCTCATCGGCCACACCGGGCGCCATGATACGGGCATAGGCCGCCAGCGTCTCTCCCTGCCAGCCGAGCAGGTGATACACGCCATCCTGGCGATCCAGCCCGTCCAGATCCTGGAAGGGACAGGTCTGCTCGACGACGAACACTTGGGTCCGCAGGGCCAGCAGGTCATACAGCTCATCAGTGGAGAGTTCACTCCAGGATTTCAGGTTCCAGTTCATCATCGACTCCTTATCAGATGGGATCTCAGGATAAACGGGACAAACGGTGGACACATTAACCTTGGTTAAGGGATTTCAATCGTCTGCGGATCCGGCTCAGGCTGATGGGGGTGATGCCGAGGTAGGCGGCGATCTGGTGATCGGGCAGGCGGGCATCGAGGGGGGCATAGTGGGTGAGAAAGTGGCGATAACGGACCTCCGGGCCGGCGGTCAGCAGCAGCAACTCCTTCTCCTCCTTGATGCGCAGTTGCACCTCGAGCAGATGCTGGTACCAGGTGCCCCAGAGGGGCAGCCGGCGCAACTCGCTGATCCGAAACAGCTGTAACCGGCAGGGCTCCAGCGCCTCCACGCTGTAGCGGGCCGGCTCGCCACTGAGCAGGTGGTGAAAATCGACAAACTCATCCCCCTCCCAGTAGAACTCCTTGATGTACTCGCGCCCGTCGGCCAGCTCGACCCGAGCCCGCAGCAACCCCTGCTCCACCCGCACCAACAGATCCGGGCGCTCCCCGGCGTGCCAGAGGCAGGACTTGGCGGGGAGCACCTGGGGACGGGCAAACGAGAGGAGGCGCGCGGCCTCCTGTTGATCCGAGACCCGCCGCCAATCGAAGGGGGAACGATCGATCATCGGGGATTAGCCGCGACGCTGACGCACCGCCTCGAACAGGCAGACACCGGTGGCCACCGAGACGTTGAGGCTGGAGACGGCCCCCGCCATGGGAATGCTGACCAGCTCGTCGCAGTGCTCCCGGGTCAGGCGGCGCATTCCCTTGCCCTCGGCGCCCATCACCAGGGCCATGGGGCCGGTGAGCTTGGCCTGATAGAGATCGTGATCCGCCTCACCGGCGGTGCCGACGATCCAGACGCCGCGCTCTTGCAGCTCGCGCAGGGTGCGCGCCAGGTTGGTCACCTGGATAAGCGGGATCACCTCGGCGGCGCCGCAGGCTACCTTGCGCACGATCGGGGTCAGCCCGGTCGCCTTGTCTTTGGGCACCACCACGGCGTGCACCCCGGCGGCGTCGGCACTGCGCAGGCAGGCGCCCAGGTTGTGGGGATCGGTCACCCCGTCCAGCACCAGCAGGAAGGGGGCCTCGGCCGTGGCAGAGAGCTCGTCGAGCAGGGTGGCGAGATCGTGCTCGGACAGACGCGGCGCCTCCTTGACCCGGGCCATGATCCCCTGGTGGTTATTGCCTTCGCTCTTCTCATCGAGGGCCTTGCGACCCACCGGCTGGACCCGGATGCCGAGCCCTTCCAGCTCGGTCAGCAGGGGCAGCAGGCGCTCGTCTTCACGCCCCTTGAGGGCCCACACCTCGATAAAACGCTCCGGCTCGCGCTCGAGAAGGGCGGCCACCGCGTGGATGCCGTAAATCAGTTCACTGCTCATGTTCAAAATCCGTGGTGTCGGGTCGCATGAATGCGCCCCGGGGGAAAATGGCCCTACCGGCAACCTGACCGCCACAAGGTGGCGTCGTCACCGGTCGCGAAATAATGATGGGGCATCATACCAGAGACACCCGTCGCGAGGGAGTTCAGCCAAACTCCTTCGCCTATGCCAAGCATCCCAATCCCTGCGGGATTGCCGCTGTGCGGGGTTTCGCCCGCCCATCCGGAGGAGCTCGGTCAAGCTCCTGGCCTATGGCTCGGCTCTTGATGCGGCTGCGCGCATAGGGGTTTCGCCCGCCCTGCGGGCTGTGGCGAGTGACTTTTCTTTGCGTGGCCAAAGAAAAGTCACCAAAAGAAAGGCCTTCCCCCGCCCACCCGGAGGAGCTCGGTCAAGCTCCTGGCCTATGGCTGGCCCCTCGATGCGGCTGCGCCGCATGGGACTCGAGGGCGATGCCCTCGAAAGGGTTTCGCCCGCCCTGCGGGCTGTGGCGAGTGACTTTTCTTTGCGTGGCCAAAGAAAAGTCACCAAAAGAAAGGCCAACCCCGCCAATCCGGCCGCTACGCGGTTGCCCTCGGGTCGGTCACCAGGTCGGACGGACCGCCGCAGATGGGGCATCCCTGCCCCGCTGCGGCTGCGCCATCATCCCTGATGGCGCTCCTGACCTTGCTTCCTCCCCTCGACGGATTGCAGGGGGGACCAATACCGTGCCCGACAGTGGCCAAGTGGACTCGCTACGCGGCGCTCAAAACGGTGGGTGTCCCAGAATCTCCTCTCCTTCGTCGAGTTCCCTCGACTCACCGTCAGGTCCAACGGCACGCGCCGACGGGCCTTTGGCCTACGCCATCCATGGCTTCGGCCAAAGCCCGCTTCGAACTTCCTTGTTCTCGCGCCAAATCGGGGTCGAGCAGTGCTCGCCCTAATCCGAATTGGCCCCTGGCCCGCCGCCACTCGCTCGACATCCCTGTCTCGCGGCCTGGACCTGCCGCCTCCTCTCAGCGAATCGCAGGGGCTATCCAATACCCTGCCCCTCTGACGCTCGCACAGGTACTTGAAGATGAGTCCTGTCGTTGTTGATGTTCAACTTCAACACTGCTCAGGATGATTAATTTATTGATCTTGCTCAGGAAACCATCATCTCCCGCTTTTCTCCCCGACGGCACTCGCTACCATAGCCGTTTGGAAACCGTCTCGTCGGAGTCACCCATGAGCCAGGCCAGCGAAGCCGCGCAGGTTAATAGCAGCAGACTGAAGGCTGACATTCAGGGGCGGTAGCCTTGCCTGTTGGAATGGATCAACAAGAGCTGCCCACAACGACAGGCTCAACATGGTGACGGCCTCATGCTTATTTCTGAGCTGTTCACGCTGGCGTGATGAGACGACGCTTTCCAAGACTGATCTGTGCACTGTTTTTCCATACAGTAGTAACAGTGGCGCAAAAAGAGGAAGTCAAGCGAATACGCTCGGCACTAACAGCAAGCTGGTAACATCATGATTTAATGATAGATTTCACTTGGCGGCGATAACGATGTTACGGAGTTATATGGAATTCTCTGCTAATGGATTAGTACCGCCTTCCATCTAATCACTGTTAGCTTTTTCAAATGTATATAAGTTGAGATATTTATAGATGTACTTGTACAAATATCAGAGTGTTAGTCCACTATCTTTAATGATGCTAAAACGTGGTGAAGTCTATTTTGCCTCGGCAAGCGAGTTGAATGATAGGCATGAGTGTAGAGCTAGATACCTATTCAATGCTCCAAAAGAGGTTTGGATTCGATTTGTCGATTATGTGTTGTGTAAAATTTGCTCTAAATACCGTCTTTATCATTCGCCTCAAGATGCACACAAACTGATTGAATTAGCTGAGCCTATTTTTGAATCTGGCTATAGACGAATAAAGAAAAAAAACTTGACTGTATATGATACTGTTCAGCTTTTTAATTTTGGTTTCGATACTGCTCTAGGCGAAGAATTTACTCCAGAAGAAAAAAAGAAGATCAAACAATATACTGAGCATTACTTGTTAGGGTTAAGTGAGAGCGAACTTTTGGAAAACAAACACATTTGTTCGTTTTCCAAAAATGCGATAAACCCTACTATGTGGGGACACTATGGAGCGGCCGAAACTGGTTTTGTCGTTATATATGAAAGCTCTGATGGTTGTATTGACGTTGAATCAACATTGTCCAACTTGTCTGGTTATCGAAAAAAAGAAGAAGGGAGGTATGAGATAGGTAGCTATACCAATGAAAGTTTGATGTTAAAAGACGTTAGCTACTCTAGGCAACCTTGTAAAATTAATGCTTTTGAAAGGCTTATACATAAATTCCGTTTCAGTGAAAGAGAAGCACATTACGATGTACCTGAAAGCTTTCTGGGTATGATTGACCAAATGGAAATAGATAAAGTAGGGTTAGTTAAGTTCACTGATTGGAAGTATGAGCAAGAGGTTCGCTTACTATTCCCGACTCATGAAGAGCTGCCTTCAGAGCATCGTTGCTTAAAAGTAAATAGTCGCCACATAAAAGGAGTTATCTTTGGTCCTAAGACATCAGATAGTTCAAAAGAAAGAGTTTTAATGGCTTGTGCTCATTTATTAGACCATGCCAAAGATAAGCCCAATTTGGGGGTTTTTCAGGCGTTAGACTCGCACGATAGCTACTCTTATAAAGTTTTTCCAGTGGGTATGGTATCAAAGTTTTTTTCACCAAAATTCCTCCCTTTAACAGAATATGGACGCTTAAATCCTGAACAAAAGGAGTATTTGGATAATTTAGGCAAAGGTATTGCGGAACAAAGCTAACAAAGCGTTTAAGACGGATTCACAACGCTTGGCATTCTCAGTTTGATTCAACTTTAGTGTTTACGGCACAAAGGAAATGGGACACCCACCATTCTGAGCGCCGCGTAGCAGACAACAGCTCAACAGCCAGCCAACCCTGTCACAGGCGGGCACGGTATTGGTTCCCCCTCTGATTCGCCGAGACGAAAGCACGCTGCCAGGCCGCGAGACAGGGATGTCACGACCGAAAATGACCGAAAATGGGATGAAAATGGGACACCCACCATTCTGAGTGCCGCGTAACAGCCAACAGACCCGCACAATAAGCCGAGGGTATCCGCGCAGCGGACGACTTGCCGGGGGTTGGCCGCTCGATTGGTGACTTTTCTTTGGCCACGCAAAGAAAAGTCACTCGCCATAGGCACGGAGCTTGGCCGAGCTCCGCCGAGGGCTGAGCCCCCCTTTTCGCTGACCATAAAAAATCCGAACCCCGGTAACAGGGTTCGGATTTTTTTGCTCTCAAGGGGCAGTCTGGCTTTGAGGGAGATAACCCGGGGCCATCAGCCCCTCACGGCCAAGGCAGGGGTCACCAGACCCACGCCATGGGTTACCCCTTGGCCTTGTCGCGGGCGCGCTTGCCGGGGCGGCGATTGCTCGGCTTGGCGCTGCCACCGCTCTTCTTCTCCTTGCCCTCGGCCTTGCGCTTGTCGCGGCGACGCTCGGTCTTGGCCTTCTCTTTCTTGATGTCGGCCATCTTGCGCACCGCCTGCTTGGCGCCCTTGCCGGTCATCTTGAGGGGCTCCTCGACCATCACGAAGTCGATCTTGCGATCGTCCAGGCTCACCCCCATCACCTTGACCCGCACCTTGTCACCGAGG
>NZ_JBFODE010000036.1:0-38447 GCF_040908155.1 Aeromonas sp. R6-2
GAAATATCAAAAATTGTTTTTGATGCTTCAATCCTGCGAGTGCCCACACAGATTGCTTGATTCAATTTGTTAAAGAACAGCGCGATTTGCATCGCAACGGGAGTGGCATTCTACGCTTCCCGCCCGGTGAGTCAAGCCTTATTTTACAAGGCTTTTTCACCCATCGACCGGCTCGCTGCTGTGGCGGCGTTGCCCTGTCGATGGAGGCGCATTATAGGGAGTTCGCGCGCCGTGACAAGCCTCTACACGCAATAAAATTGCAAAAAACTGCACTTTTTCAGTTATTCATCACCAAGCACAGCTTTTATACAAACTTATCCACAGAACATGACCTCTGACTGCTAGAATGGGGCCACTTTGCAGGAGGAAACAAGATGGATTGGCGACTGAGAAGCTATAAAGGAAAGCGCCCAGCGCTGGGTGAGCGGGTTTATGTTGACCCCTGCGCCACCCTGGTCGGCGACATTACCCTGGGTAACGATGTGGGGATCTGGCCCATGGTGGCCGCGAGGGGTGACGTGAACGTCATTCGCATCGGCGCTCGCAGCAACATTCAGGATGGCGCCGTACTGCATTTGAGTCGCAAGAGCGACGCCAATCCTGACGGGTTCCCGCTGCTCATCGGCGAGGATGTAACGGTCGGCCACAAGGCGATGTTGCACGGTTGTACCATAGGCGATCGGGTGCTGGTCGGCATGGGGGCTATTCTGCTCGACGGTGCCGTAGTCGAAGATGACGTGATGATCGGGGCCGGCACCCTGGTGCCGCCTGGCAAGCGTCTCGTCTCGGGCCACCTCTATATGGGCAACCCCATGCGCCAGGCACGCCCCTTGAACGCGGCCGAGATAGCCTTCCTCAAACAATCGGCTGACAACTATGTGCAGCTCAAGGATGAGTACCTTGCCGAGATAGGCGCCCAATAAGAAGAGAGCCCGGCGATGCCGGGCTCTCTTCTTTATATAAGGAGGCGTGACTACCTCGACTTATCTCAGTGGGCCTGTTCCCAGTTATCGCCAGTGCCCGCCTCGACCACCAGCGGCACGTGCAGGTCGGCCGCCGCCGACATCAGGGTTTTGATGGTGGGCACCAGCGCCTCGACCCGATCTTCCCGGACCTCGAACACCAGTTCATCGTGCACCTGCATCAGCATGCGGATGTCGTCACCCCCCTCAGACTGGATCCAGCCATCCACGGCGATCATGGCGCGCTTGATGATGTCGGCCGCCGTGCCCTGCATCGGGGCATTAATGGCTGCGCGCTCGGCTGCCTTGCGCAAGCCTGCATTGCGGGACTTGATCTCCGGCAGGTACAGACGGCGACCGAACAGGGTCTCGACGTATCCCTGCCCTTCCGCCTGCTGACGGGTGCGCTCCATATACTCCAGCACACCCGGGTAGCGTTCGAAGTAGAGATCCATGTACTTCTGCGCCTCGGCGCGACCGATCCCCAGCTGCTTGGCGAGACCGAAGGCACTCATGCCATAGATGAGGCCAAAGTTGATCGCCTTGGCGCTGCGGCGCATGTCACCGGTCACCTCCGTCAGCGCCACCCCAAAGACCTCGGCGGCGGTGGCTCGGTGAATATCCTTGCCCTCGGCAAAGGCGGTCAGCAGACCCTTGTCGCCGGAGAGATGAGCCATGATGCGCAGCTCGATCTGGGAATAGTCCGCGGCCACCAGCTTGAAACCCGGGCTCGGCACAAAGGCCTGACGAATACGGCGCCCCTGTTCGTTGCGCACCGGGATGTTCTGCAGGTTGGGATCGGACGAGGAGAGACGCCCGGTGGCAGCTACCGCCTGATGATAGGAGGTATGCACCCGCCCCGTGCTGGCCTTGATCATCAATGGCAACTTGTCGGTGTAGGTGGACTTGAGCTTGGCCAGCCCGCGGTGCTCCATCAGGAGGCGCGGCAAGTCATAGGTCTCGGCCAGTTCAGCCAACACCTCTTCGGCGGTAGAGGGGGCGCCCTTGGGGGTCTTCTTGATGACCGGCAGCCCCAGCTTGGTGAAGAGGATCTCGCCGAGCTGCTTGGGCGAGGAGAGGTTAAACGGCTCACCCGCCAGAGTGTGGGCCTCTTGCTCCAACGCCTTCAGGCGCGCCTCGATCTCCTGACTCTGCTGGTGCAGCAGCTTGGGCTCGATGGGCGTGCCGAGACGCTCCATCCGCGCCAGCACCGTCAAGAGCGGCATCTCGATGTCGCTGAATACCTTGGCCAGTGTGGGCAACTTGCCGAGCTCTCCCCACAGGGTCTGATGCAGGCGAAGGGTAATGTCGGCATCCTCGGCCGCATAAGGGGCCGCCTGCTCCAGCTCGATCTGGTTGAAGGTGAGCTGTTTCACCCCCTTACCCGCAATCGCCTCGAAGGAGATGGTCTCGACACCCAGATACTTCTGGGCCAGGGTATCCATGTCATGGCGGCTACCGGTGGAGTTGAGCACGTAGGACTCGAGCATGGTGTCGTAGGCGATACCGCGCAGCTCTATGCCGTGATTCTGCAACACATTACGGTCGTACTTGAGGTTCTGCCCCACCTTGAGGCTGGCCGGGTCTTCCAGCAGCGGCTTGAGCTTGCCGAGCACCACCTCTTCACTGAGCTGGGCCGGCGCCCCCAGGTAGTCATGACCGAAGGGCACATAGGCCGCCTTGCCGGGCTCGATGGCAAACGACACCCCGACGATGCGCGCCTCCATGTAGTCGAGGCTGGTCGTCTCGGTGTCGAAGGCAAACAGCTCGGCCCCCTTGAGGCGCGCGATCCAGGCATCCAGCTCGGCCTCGTCCAGCACGCAGGCGTAGTCGGTCTCGATGGCGGGCACGGGAGGGGCCACAGGCTCCTCATCACTGGCGTCCCCCCCCTCTTCCAACTCCTTGATGAGGTTGCGGAACTCATACTCACGGTAGACGGCGAGCAGGTTATCCCTGTCCATCGGTGCCAGCACCAGCTGCTCCAGGTTCACATCCAGCGCGACGTCGGTCTTGATGGTGGCCAGGGTGTAGGAGAGGCGCACCATCTCTTCCTGCTCGCGGAACTTGTCGGCGAAGGTCTTGGCGCCACGAAAACCAAGGGCCGCGACCTTGTCCAGGTTGGCGGCGATGTCGTCGATGCCACCGATCCCCTGTAACAGGGCCAGAGCCGTCTTCTCCCCCACGCCGGGCATGCCCGGAATGTTGTCCACCTTGTCCCCCATTAGAGCCAGGTAGTCGATGATGAGCTCGGGCGGTACGCCAAACTTCTCGACGACGCCGTCACGATCGGTAACCAGATCCTTCATGGTGTCGATCAGGGTCACATGATCCGATACCAGCTGGGCCATGTCCTTGTCGCCGGTGCTGATGAGCACGGGAAGCTGCTTCTCGGTGGCCTCGCGGGCCAGAGTACCGATGACGTCGTCCGCCTCGACCCCCTCGATGATCAGCAGTGGCAGTCCCATGGCGCGAATGATGCGATGGATAGGCTCGACCTGGCTGCGCAGGTCGTCCGGCATGGGCGGACGATGGGCCTTGTAGTCGGCGTAGAGATCGTTGCGGAAGGTCTTGCCCTTGGCGTCAAACACCACGGCCACATGGCTCTCGGGATATTGCTTGATCAGGCTGCGCAACATGTTGGTCATCACCCGCACGGCGCCGCTCGGCATTCCGGAGGAGGTACGCAGATCGGCCTGCTGGGAGGCGAAGAATGCCCGGTAAAGATAAGAGGAGCCATCAACCAGAATGAGGGGGTGCGCCATGGAGTTCGTCCTGCCTTCGTAGAAACAGCGGGTAGGATGCCACAGGGGGGCCATCCCACCAAGGCGCGGGCTGCCGTCAGGGACATTAGGATCAGGAGCAAACAGCACAGTCTGTGGATAACTCTGTGGCTAAAAATGACCAGCGACCTGTCACCGTCCTCTCCGCTGACAGCGGATTTAAAAAAAACACTTAAAATTCAATGCCATGACAGAGCCATGGAAGGCATTTTTGAAATTACAGTGATCCGGATCAATGTGGAGAAAATTTCATGAAGATCACTGGCCAGGATCAGGCGAGTAACCATTTCGGCACAGAGGATGTCTTGACCTGCATCGAACGAACATCAACCATACAACATCAGCACAGCGACAACCCTGTCATGGAGTGAGGAGCAACAGATGAAAAAGGTAGCAGTAATTTTGAGTGGCTGCGGCGTTTTTGATGGCACCGAGATTCACGAGGCGGTGATCAGCCTGCTGGCCCTGGCCCGCCAAGGAGCCGATTACCACTGCTTTGCCCCGAATGTCCCGCAACATCATGTCATCAATCACCTGACCGGGCAGGTGAGCGAGGATGAGCGTCGCAATGTCTTGGTCGAGGCGGCCCGTATCGCGAGGGGCCAGATCCGCGATGTGCGTGACCTCGATGTGGCCGACTTCGATGCCCTGCTGCTGCCCGGGGGTTTTGGTGCCGCCAAAAACCTGTGTGACTTCGCCTTTAAGGGAGCAGGGGCCACCATGCAGCCCGATGTGCTGCGCGCCTGTCAGTCCTTCGCCGAGGCGGGCAAACCGGCAGCTTACGTCTGCATATCACCGGCCATGATCCCGCTGGTATATGGGGAGGGTACCCTGGCGACCATTGGCACCGATGAGGCCACTGCAGCGGCCATCGAAGCCATGGGCGGCTCTCACCTGGCCTGCCCGGTCAACGAGTTCGTGGTCGATCAGGAGCGCAAGGTGATCTCGACCCCCGCCTATATGCTGGCCGGCAACATCGCCGAGGCCGCCGACGGCATCGAAAAGACGATTAAACAGCTGCTCGCCATGTGCTGAGCCTGACCCAATAGAAAGAGGCCGCATGATGCGGCCTCTTCTCTTGCAAGAGATGACTCAGACGGCATCGCCCATCTGATCCATCTTGCCGAGCAGAGCGCGCAGTCGCTCCTGCCAGGCTTGGTGTTCGTTGCGCAGCAGATGGTTCTCTTCCTGCAGCTTGCCGTTCTGCTCACGCAGTTCGTCCAGCTCCATCTTCAGCAGGGAGATGTTATCGACGGCGGATTGGACTTTGGATTCGAGTTGTTCGAGGACTTCAAGAGACATAAGCAATACCTTTCATGTTCAAGTGCGGAGCCCGACACGGGCCATCTCAAGCGCGTGGGGTCAGCATACCCTGATGGCACTGGGTCAAACAAGCCGGAGCCAGAGAATTTGCGGCTCCCAGCGATATGCCGTTCAAATCTGCGTCAGATCCCAGCATGCAAGGTCGCATAGAGCGTCAACAACAGGGCAGCGACCAGATAAAGCAGAGCTCCGTAACCCAGATTCCAGCGCAGCAGTTGGCCCGGGCCGACTTGGTAGCGAGCCGACAACGCCAGGTTTGAGCCTGAAAGCGGGCTGGTCCCCGTTGAGATCCCCCACCCCATCAGGAAGGTCATCCCCAATAAATTGGGATCCGGTTGCAAGGGCCAGATGAGGGGGGCAAGACCGGAGATGGTGATGATGGGATGCACCCCCAGAATGGCCACCAGCAGCATCAACAAGAGGGTCAGAGTGGCCTCAAGGGCTCCGAAGTGCTGAAACAGCGGCAGCCCATGCCCTCCAATCTGGATAACCGAGAGGGCGCTGTTGATCCCGGCAGCCAGCAACCCGGCCCCCAGGAACAACACCAACTGGCCACCAATAGCAGGAAAGCGCTCATGCACCTGGCGCCTGAGAGACTCTCCTCTTCCCTGAGCGGGCATAAACACCAGCGCCAACAGAGGCGCGGCCAGCGAGATCACCGCCAAAATGGAGAGCGAGGGCCAGAGCTGCTTCATCAGCAACACCAGCAGAGCCAGCGTCACCGGCAGGGCCAGGGAACGAGCCTGTAATGGAAAACCGTTAAAACCGCTGACACCGAGCCGCTCTACCTGCCAGGCGGTGATCCCCATGGCGGCCAGCGTACCGAGCACCCCATAGGGGAGGATGGCCGAGAGCGCCATACCTGGGGCATAGGTCAAGGCAACCGCCATGGCAACGAAGAAGGGGGACCAGAAGGCGGCAGCGCAGAAGATACGGCTCAACACCATGGCCTGGCGGCGATCCAGTGTGCCGTTTCGCTCCAGACGGTCGCCGATGATGAAGATGACCGAGAGATTGATGACGGCCCCCAGTAGATTAAGGCTGGCCATGGTACCCCATAGCCCCTTGCGCCCCTGCCAGGCATGACTCGCGCCGACCAGGCCGGTTGTCGCAAGGTTGAGCATGCTGACGGCGGCAAACATGGTGAGCATATTGATATTGGGGAGCAGCCAGTCAGCGGCCTTGATGGCGGCTCCCTGACCCCAGGCAAACAGGCCGAGCAGCAGTGCCGCCCCATAGAGGGCCAGGGCCTGGCGGCGCGCCGCCCCCACCAGATGAGGCCAGGTCAGCAAGGCCGCCCCCCAGGCAGCCAACGCTGCCGGCCAGGGGTCGGCCCCCAGATAGAGGGCCGCCACGTTGAGCAGCCACATCGCCAGGACCAGGTATCCGGACCATCGCTTGAGCATGGGCTCTCCTGCCGCGTCAGATGCCCTGGTTCATGTCGAGAGAGGGTTTGTCACACCCCGGATGACCGACGATCTTGGCGGGCACACCGGCCACTGTGGTGTGCGGTGGTACCGGGCTCAGCACCACACTGCCGGCACCGATCTTGGCCCCCTGTCCCACCTCTATGTTGCCGAGCACCTTGGCGCCGGCCCCAATCATCACCCCTTCACGGATCTTGGGATGGCGATCCCCACCCTCCTTGCCAGTTCCCCCCAGGGTGACGCTCTGCAGGATAGAGACATCGTCCTCGATGACGGCCGTCTCACCCACCACTATACCGGTGGCGTGGTCAAACATGATCCCCTTGCCGATACGGGCCGCCGGATGCACATCCACCCCGAACACCACCGAGATCTGGTTCTGCAGGTAGAGGGCCATGGGTCTGCGCCCCTGGCGCCACAACCAGTTGGCAACCCGATAGCCCTGCAGGGCGTGAAATCCCTTGAGGTAGAGCAGAGGGGTAGAGAACCATTCGACTGCCGGGTCCCGCTCCTGCACGGCGCAGATGTCGGCCGCCACGATCTCGAGCAGCCGTGGCTCGCTGGCAAATGCCTGCTCAATGATCTCGCGCAGACAGATGGCCGGCATGGTGGCGCTATCGAGCTTGTTGGCAAGCTGGAAGCTCAGGGCACTGCAGAGGCTGCCATGGTTGAGAATGGTGGAGTGAAAGAAGCTGGCCAGCATGGGCTCGGAAGCCGCCATCTGTGCCGCCTCTTGCCGTATTTTGTACCAGGTGTGGGCAACGAGGTCGTCCATGTTTCTGCCTGTTATGGTTGGGATTCCCCCCTGTCTGCGGCCTTGGTAACCACTGACATGGGGTCCATATGAATGATGACGTCGGTTCGCTCGAAGGCACCGCGTAACGCTGCTTCAACCTCATCGGCAATCTGATGTGCCTCAACCAGCGGCAAGGCATCATCAAGCTCGACATGGAGCTGAATGAAACGAGTCGGCCCAGATTGACGGGTGCGCAGATCGTGCACGCCATTGACCCCCTCTACCTGGTAGCAGAGCTCCATTATTCGCTCTTGCTCCTCGGCAGGCAACTGGCGATCCAGCAGGTCCTGGACGGACTCCCATCCGATATGGGCAGCCCCCCAGATCAACATGAGACCGATGGCGATGGCGAAAGCCCCGTCAGCCCAAAACCAGCCCTGTCCCGCCAGCACCAGTGCCAGCAGTACGCCCGCGTTGAGCAACAGATCGGAACGATAGTGGAGCATGTCGGCCTTGATGGCCACGCTGCCGGTGCGGCGAATGACCAGGCTCTGGAAACTGACCAGCAACAGTGTCAACACGATGGAGCCGATGCTGACCCAGATACCGGCCTCGAGGCGTGGCAGAGGGCCTGGCTGCAACAGGGAAGAGATGCCGTGCATCACCAGCAACATCGCCGAACCACAGATGAAGGCCGACTGGATGAGGCCGGCCAGGGACTCCGCCTTGCCATGGCCGAAGCGGTGTTCCTCATCGGCCGGTGCCATGGCATAGCGGATCGCCAGCAGATTGATGACCGAGGCACTCACATCCATCAGGGAGTCGGTCAGAGAGGCGAGCAGACTGGCAGAGTCGGTCATCAGCCAGGCGGTAAGCTTACCGGCGATAAGCAAAGAGGCCGTCACGACAGAGGCAACCCCGGCCAGGGTCACCCACCGGGAGTAGTGTTGATGATTCAAACCCGCTTTCCTCGCAGACACAAAAACATATTATACCCTGACACCACACCACTTTAAGCGGCTCAGATTCGCCCAAGGAGTACCCATGAACAAGATCCTGCTGGTCGATGATGATTGCGAGCTGACCACGCTGTTGCACGAAATCCTTACCCTGGAGGGGTTCAGGGTGACCGTCGCCGCCAACGGTGAACAGGGCCTGCAACAACTCGCCCTGGCTCGCTTCGATCTGATCCTGCTCGATGTGATGATGCCACACATGAATGGCTTCGAGATGCTGACCGCCCTGCGGCGGGAGTGGGACACTCCCGTTCTCATGCTAACCGCGCGAGGGGACAGTCGGGATCGGGTTGAGGGGCTGGAGGCGGGGGCAGACGACTATCTCGCCAAGCCCTTCGACGATCGGGAGTTGATTGCCCGGATTCGCGCCATCTTGCGCCGAACCCAGACCCAGAGTCGAGCCACCGGAGGCCACGAGGAGCTGCGTTTCATGGACCTGCAGTTGCAACCGGGGCAGCAGCTCGCCTTCTGCAGCGATATGCCTCTGGAGCTGACGGCAACCGAATTTGGCCTGCTCGAGTGCCTGCTGCGCCATCCCGGGCAGATCGTCAGCAAGAAACAACTCTCCGAACAGGTGCTGGGCAAACCGCTGGAGCCGTTCGATCGGGCCATCGACATGCATCTGAGCAATCTGCGCAAGAAGTTACCGGAACGCGGCGATGGCCTGCCCCGCTTCAAGACGGTGCGCGGCAAGGGTTACCTCTGGCTGGAGGCGGTGTGAGCGGTCTCCATCTGCATAGCCTGACGACCCGGCTGTTTCTCTGGTTTTGGGGCATGCTGCTCCTGATGCTGGCGGCCGTCACCATCCTGCCGACCCTGGATCCTCGCAACCTTTCGGCCCTGCCGGAGGCGGAACAGCAGCAGCAACAGTTCGTGATCGATACCCTGAACCGGGCAGCCGAACGATCCCGCGACCTCAATCTGGTGGCCATGCTCAGGCAGGCGGGGCCACTCACCATCAAGGATGTCTATATTCGGGATAACGACGATATCGTCCAGGCCACCAGCAAGCCCGACAAGAACATCATGCGCTTCATGATCGATTCCGATGATCCCGCCCGCCCCATGATGCGGCGCAGCGAGTCGCGTCTGCTGGCCGGCCCCTTCTCCCTCGTCCATCACGGCAAGCCCTACCTCATCTACCTGAGCAGGGAACTGGAGAGCCAGTCCATGGCCATGGTGATCCTGGATCACCCGGTCAGGGTACTGATCACCGCCATGTTGGTGAGTACTCCCCTCTGCCTGCTGATGGCTTGGCGCCTGACTCGTCCGACCCAGGCTCTGCAGAGGGCGGTATCGCGCATTGCGGCCGGAGAGCTCGACACGACCATACCGCACCTGCTACGGCAGGATGAGGTGGGTAGCCTGGCGGGCAGCATCAGTCACATGGTTGAAACGCTCAAGAGCATGATTCAAGAGCAAAAACGCCTGCTCTCCGACATCTCCCACGAGCTGCGCAGCCCCCTGACCCGGATGCAGCTGGCCCAGTCACTGATCCGCCGCAAGCAGGGGGAGAGTTCTGAGCTGACGCGCATCGCCGGTGAGATTCACAAGCTGGACATGTTGATCGATGACCTGCTCACCCTCTCCCGGGTACAACAGGAGAGTGACCCACCCCAGTGCATCGCCCTGAGCGAGGTTCTTGATCCGATCCTCGAGGATGCGCTGTTCGAGGCAGGGGCTTGTGGCAAGGCGCTGCAACACCCGCCACTGCCAGACCTTTCGATGATGATGTGGCCCGATCTGCTGGCCAGGGCGATCGAGAATCCCCTGCGCAATGCCCTCAAGTATGCGGCCCGTCGGGTCGTCGTGGAGTGGGAGACAGGGCAGCACGAATGGGTGATGCGGATCCACGATGATGGCCAGGGGGTGCCGGATGCGCTGCTGGGCAAGCTGTTTCTGCCTTTCTTTCGGGTCGATGATGCCCGCAACGCCCAAACCGGGGGAACGGGTCTGGGATTGACCATCACGGCCGAGGCCATCAGGCGTCATGGCGGCAGCATAGTGGCACGCAATGGCACCCCGAGTGGTCTCATCGTCGAGCTGCGTCTACCCCTGGCCTCCTGCCGCTTTCCAAGCCCGGGCTGAGTGGGTATGCTGAGCCCCCTTGCGACCCTGACCAACCTCTGACCATGCTCGATATTGTTCTCTATCAGCCGGAAATCCCCCCCAATACCGGTAACATCATTCGCCTGTGCGCCAATACCGGCTACCGGCTGCACCTGATCGAACCCCTGGGCTTTGAGTGGGATGACAAGCGGGTCAAGCGAGCCGGCCTCGATTATCACGAGTTTGCCGAGGTGAAGCGTTGGCCCTCCTACCAGGCCTTTCTGGAGGCCGTCACTCCGACGCGTCTGTTTGCCTGCACCACCAAGGGGCGGGCCTGTCATTCCGAGGCCCGGTTTGCTCCCGGTGATGCCCTGTTATTTGGGCCGGAGAGTCGGGGACTACCGCTCGAGATCATCGAAAGCCTGCCACCGGAGCAGCGTCTGCGAATCCCGATGTGCCCGAACAGTCGCAGCATCAACCTCTCCAACGCGGTGGCGATCTTCATCTATGAGAGCTGGCGACAGTTTGGCTATGCCGGCGCCATCCACCTCGACTAACCGGACGCTAGCCACCCCTTAGTCGACCAGGATCCGGCTGTGCCAGAGGCGGTACAGCCAGATTCCCTGTCCCAATCCACGCCCGACCATCAGGACGGCCAGCGCCCCCCAAAGGGCCCCGTTACCGGCCCCCTGCCACCACCACCAGACCGGTAAATAGCCCAACAACACCGCCATCAGCATGGTGTCTCGCATCTCGCGTACCCGGGTCGCCCCGATGAAGACCCCATCAAACAGATAACACCAGACCGAGAGCAACGGCATGGCCACCAGCCAGGGCAGGTAACGACAGGCCTCTCGGACGACTGTGTCCATGGAGGTCATACTGGTCACCATCCACTCCCCACCGATGGCAAACAGGAGGGTCGCCATCAGGGCAACGACCAGCGCCCAACCGAGGGCATCGCGCAAGGCCACTCGCAATCCGTGGCGACTGCGCGCCCCCACGGCTCGGCCGACCATGGCCTCGGCAGCATAGGCAAAACCATCCAGTCCGTAGGAGAGCAGCATCAGGAAGTTGAGCAATATCGCATTGGCCGCCACAACCACATCCCCGAGCCGCGCCCCCTGAAACGCCATAAAAGCGAAGCAGAGTTGCAGACACAAGGCCCGGATGAAGATATCCCGATTCAGGGCGATCAGGCGGCGATAGGGGGCCAATACCATCAGCCCGCTCCGCCAACAGCGCCAAAGCACAGATAACGGCACCAGCCTGTGCACCAACCAGATGCCCAGCGACAGGGTCGCGTAGTCTGCCAACAGCGAGGCGATAGCGACACCTTTCACTTGCCAACCCAATCCCTGCACCAGTAGCAGGTCGAGCACGATGTTGAATACATTGCCGGCAATCAGCAGCCACATAGGCCCCCTGGCATAGTGCCGCCCCAGCAGCCACCCCAGCACCACCAGATTACAGAGGGCGGCGGGCGCTCCCCAGAGACGGATAGTGAGATACTCGGCCGCATAGTGTTGAACCTCGGCCGAGGCCCCGCTCAGTCCCAGCGCCACCGCAACCAGCGGGGTCTTGCCAATCAACAACAAGACCGCCAACAGACAGGCCAGTAACAATCCCCTGCCCAACAACAGCCGCATCTCGTGCTCGTCTCCCGCACCCAACGCCTGGGCGGTCAGGCCCGTGGTCGACATACGCAAAAAGCCGAGGACCCACCAGGTGAGGTTGATAAGGGTTGCCCCGATGGCGACCCCTCCAAGCAGGGAGGGGCTGTCCAGATGGCCAATCACCCAGGTGTCGACCAACCCCAGCAAGGGGACCGTCAGGTTGGAGAGCAACATGGGGAGCGCCAGCGCCAGGACCTGGCGCTGCTCACCCCACAGGCGTTGAAGCGTGCTCAAGAGGCGAGAGCGAGAGTGCGGATCTTCGCAAAATCACTGGCCATCTTGGCCATGGAGACGCGAGGGGGCTGCCCGGGAGCCATATCGGGCCTGAACACGGCCTGGATCTCCCCCTTGGGATTGATGAGGACGATAGAGGCGGAGTGATCGACCAGATAGTTCTTGGCATCGTGCTCATCGACGATGGAGTAGACCAGCCCCAGATTACGGACGAAGGGGAAGAGATTGCTCTGGCTGCCACTCACGGCCACAAACTCGGGGTTGAAGAACTGGGTATAGGTAGTCAGCCGGGCCATATCATCACGCTGGGGATCCACCGAAACGAAGATCACCTGGCTACGTTCATCCACCCGTTTTAGCTCGGGGTAAATGCCACGCAGGTCGGAGAGGGTGGTCGGACAGATATCGGGGCAGAAGGTATAGCCAATAAAGACGAAGCTCCAGTGCCCCAGCAACGCCTCCCGAGTAAACGGGGTGCCATCCGAGCGCTGGAGCGTAAAACCGTTGACCATGCGTGCGGGTGTGAAATAGGTCGCACTCTCCGGCATGCTGGGCTGACGCAGGGTGGGGTAGAGCAAGGCTCCTGCCAATACCAGGCTAAGGGCGACAATCACCAGGGTAGAGCGCCATTTGGTCATAGGGAATGCGCACCATGCATGAGAAGAGGTGCGCCATTGTAACCCAGCAGAGGAGTGGAAACACGAAAGGACGCATTCCTTAACGACCGGACCCTCTACGAGCGGCGTCCGGATGCCGGGCAACCCAGTCCTCCATGGGAATCACGATAGCCCGCTCATCCTGCGCCGAAGGGCGACGCTGCCATAAGGGGGTTAGCCGCACCACGTTGCTGCGAGGGCAACCCAGCCAGAGCGACCAGCCGGAAGCCCGGCGCAAAATCCAGAGAGCGTAAAACCGGGTCAGCCAGTTACCCTCGATGAAACGGGTAATATGAGTCAACGAGCCTATCCGGGCATGAGTGCGAGACATACCTGTCCTCCTTGCCGACCCCACAGGTGCGGCTGACATCAAGGCCCGGCTCCTCGGGCCACTCTCCCCTGCTCCCGTAAAAAGGGTGGTGTAAATGCGTTTACGACGACGCCGGGTCTTGCTCGACCTCTTGATAAGGATATAGACGAAAACCCGTCAACCGGGAGGGGTCATGGGTTCCTCTAACGATAACCCCATGAAGAAACGCGATAAAAGAAGAAGGCATTGGCTGGCATGGAAAAAGAAAACGGGGCTCATGGCCCCGTCTCATCACATCCAGTCAGCGTTTCGAATCACGCCAACCGCCAGCCCTTCGATGGAAAGGTGCTGGGAGGAGAGATCCACCTCGATCGGTGCGAGCTCCTCATTCTCCGGCAGCAGCCAGACCTGACTCCCCTTGCGCTGGAAACGCTTGACCGTGACATCATCATCCAGACGCGCCACCACCACCTGACCGTTGCGCACATCCTGGGTCTTGTGCACGGCCAGCAAGTCACCATCCATGATGCCGATGTTTTTCATGCTCATGCCCTGCACCCGCAACAGGAAATCGGCCCGTGGATGAAACAGGGTGGGATCGACCTGATAACGGCTCTCGATATGCTCCTGTGCCAGGATGGGTTCACCTGCGGCAACCTTGCCGATCAAAGGCAGCCCCTCCTCCTCGTTGGCGGCGTCCTCTTCGAGCAGGAGCCGGATGCCACGAGAAGTGCCCGGCATGATCTCGATCACCCCCTTCTTGGCCAGGGCCTTGAGATGCTCCTCGGCCGCATTGGCCGACTTGAAGCCGAGTTTCTGGGCAATTTCCGCCCGGGTCGGCGGCATGCCGGTCTCACTCATGTTGCTCTTGATGAGCTCCAGCACCTGGGATTGCCTGGGGGTAAGGGGTTTCATGATCGCACCTGTCTTTTTATACAGCACACTGGCAGTATATACAGTATGCATGCCAAGGCAAGACAAACCGGGGGTGATACTCATGCCATTGCTCCCCTTGTCGCAACTCATCGTACCTCTCGGCGACAAACGGCCGGTGATTTGCTATTCTCCTGCCGCCTTTTCAGAGGAGAAGTAACGCAGATGTCCCTTGGGCAGAGAATTTCCCGCGCCGCACTTCAGTGGCCGATCAATTGGCTGGTTAACCACAAGAGCCTGCCGGAAAACCCCATCGCTGAGCTCAAGCTGGATCCGGCTCGCCCCATAGTGTTCGCCCTCAAGACCAGCTCCATCACGGATCTGCTGACCCTTCAGCAGTGCTGTGCGGATCTGGGCCTGCCCGGCCCCTTCACGCCTCTCGAGCTGGCGGGACGCCCCCTGCCCCGTTACGTCTGCCTGGATCGCCCCCCTCCCCTGTTTGGCTCGCGAACCAAACCCCTGCCCTTCCTCCAGGAGTTTCAGCAACTGCTGGACCTGCACAAGCAGGATCCCGAGCTCGACATCCAGCTAGTGCCGGTGACCCTGTTCTGGGGGCGTGCCCCGGGACGTGAAGAAGAGGAGGTGTCGAGCCTCAATATCATCAGTGCGCTGGCGCCCAACATGCTGAAGAAGGCGCTGATCGTGGCCCTGAAGGGACGCGAGAATCTGGTGCGCTTCTCCCCTCCCGTTTCGTTGCGCTATATGGCCGACAAGCACGGGACTGACCAGGCTATCGCCCACAAGCTGGCCCGGGTTGCACGGGTCCACTTTGGCCGGCAACAGCTGGCCGCCACCGGTCCCAAGCTCCCCAATCGCCACCTGCTGTTTCAGCAGTTGCTCGACTCGGCCACTATCCAGAACGCCATTCGGGAAGAGGCCAGCCGCGATAACCTCAGCGAGGAGAAGGCTCGCAAGCGAGCCCTCGGTTACATGGATGAGATCGCCTCCGATTTCTCCTATCGCCTCATCCGTATCGGCGAAAGTCTCCTCGGCTGGCTCTGGAACAAACTCTATCGCGGCCTGTCGGTGCATGGTGCCGAGCGGGTGAGACAGTTGGCCCAGGAGGGGCACGAGATCGTCTATGTGCCCTGTCACCGTAGCCACATGGATTACCTGCTGCTCTCCTACGTCATCTATCACCAGGGCATGGTACCGCCGCACATTGCGGCAGGGATCAACCTCAACTTCTGGCCGGCCGGCCCCCTGTTCCGACGCGGCGGCGCCTTCTTTATCCGGCGCACCTTCAAGGGGAATCCCCTCTACAGCACCGTTTTCCGTGAATACCTGAATCTGCTCTTCACCAAGGGCTATTCGGTCGAGTTCTTTACGGAAGGAGGACGCTCACGTACCGGTCGTCTGCTGCCGCCCAAGACCGGCATGCTGGCGATGACCCTGCAAGCCATGATGCGCGGTCTCGACCGTCCCCTCACCTTCGTCCCCGTCTATCTGGGTTACGAGCACGTGATGGAGGTCAACACCTATCACAAAGAGCTGCAAGGCAGTCGCAAGGAAAAAGAGAGCTTCCTGCAGGTGCTCGGCATCCTGAAGAAGCTGCGCAATTACGGCCGGGGCTTCGTCAACTTCGGAGAGCCGCTGACCCTCAACAACTACCTTAGCGAGCATGTTCCCGAATGGCGCGAGCATGTCGGAAAAGAGGAGCGCCCCGAGTGGATGGCCCCCACCGTCAATCTGCTGGCCGACTTGCTGATGACCCGTATCAATGCGGCAGCGGCGGTCAATGGCCTCACTCTGAGTGCCGTGGCCCTGCTGGCATCCGAGCGCCATGCCCTCACCCGGGATGAACTCGAGGCACAGATCACGACCTATCTGACCCTGCTGCGCGAGGTACCCTATGGCCCTTACAACACCATTCCAGAGAGTAGTGCCGCCGAACTGCTGGATCAGGCCCTGGAGCTCAACAAGTTACAGGTGAGCGAGGACAGACTGGGCCAGATCATCAGCCTGGATCGCTATCAGGCAATTCTGCTTACCTACTACCGCAACAATGTGCTCCATCTGCTGGCGCTCCCCTCACTGGTCGCGGCATTGATCGATCGGTGCGAAGGCATAGGCCGCAGTGAGCTCATCGGTCGCTGCGTGGATATCTATCCCCTGCTGAAGAATGAGTTGTTCCTCCACTTCGAGGAGCAAGACCTGCCCGAGCTTATCGACAGCCTGCTGCGCGTCTTTGCCCAGCAGCAGCTGATCACCGAGCGGGAGGGAGGATACTGGGTCAACCCGGGTAACCAGATGCGCCTGCTACTGCTGGCCGAAAGCATTCAGGAGACCCTGCAGCGCTATGCTATCGTCCTCACCCGGCTGTTGGATCACCCCGCCATCGAGGCCGAGCAGCTGGAAGCGGATGCCATGATGATGGCCGAACGCATGGGAACACTGCACGGTATTAATGCCCCCGAGTTCTTTGACCAGAAGCTCTTCACCACCCTCATTCATACCTTCCGCAGCGAAGGCTATCTGGATCCCGCCTGCAAACCGGACCTGGGGCGCTTCCAGGCTCTGGCCGACAATGTGCTCCCCCTGCTCAGCAGCAAGGTACAGCGCACCATACGTGCCTGTTGTCCCAGCAATTAGATGATGGAGCCTCCGAATGGAGGCTCCTTTGTTTCAGCCGGCCATAGAGGCGGCAATCAGAAACTGGGCGGCAAAATAGCTGCTCATGATGAGCGCGGTAGCCTGGGGAAAGGGGCGATAGAAGCGATCCAGTGCCAGCATGCTGTCCGAAAAGAGGAAGAGCAGGGCTCCCGCCAGCGCGGCAGCGCTTCCGGCCGTCAGGGAGGCATGCCAGGCGCCGGCAGCAACCCAGGCCATCCCTATGATGGCCAGCATGTAGACAAGCACGGGCAGGCGCATACCGGACAGCCCAGGCCACAAGATGCCGAAGATCATCCCGCACACCGCCAATAGCAGCAGCCCGTCGACCAGTTTGAGCACCAGGGGGCCTTGTGCAAATCCGACGATATAGCAGAGATGTGCCACCAGAAAGGCGATCAGTCCGTGAATAAAGCGATCCCGTGGCATCATCAGCAAGACATCACCAGCCAGCGAAAGCAGGAGACCAAGCAGGATCCAGGCGTGTGAACCGTCCTGATCCAGCCCCCTGTATCCAAAGGCCAGGGCTATGATGAGCACCATAGTCAGCGGCTTGCTGAGATAAAACTGGCGCTGACTCCCGTCATAGGCAGAGCGTATATGCCACCAACCCGACGCCACGATCATCACACTCAAGAACATGCTTGTGCCTCTCCTGCCACCACCGACTCATGATTATTGAGTCCAAGCCTAACAAAAACGCTCCTGCGGTGGCAGAGCCCAATTCTGAACTTCGCCTAAAGTCTAATTGCCTCTCCTCCCCCCCCTCGGGCATAAGAAGGACCACGGGAGAAGGGTAAATGGACGAGATGATGAAAAACTACCTGCCAGCAATCGATATCATGATGTGCCACCTGGGGTTGAGCTTCGAACAAGCCTGCGACGAACTTGGTCTTACCCTGCTTGAGCAGCAGACATTGATCGCTCTGCAGCGACAGGAAAGCATCGAGTAACAGCGCATATCATCGAATACCCCTCAATGAAGGCGCCTCAGGGCGCCTTCATTTATCCTCTGGATATCGCCGACAGTACAAAAATCAAACGCTGGCATTTAACTTTTTTGTAGTCATTCACACTGGCAGTTGAGGGAAAAACCTGGCCATTTGCCAGTTGTGAGACATTCGCCATACCCCATGTGAGAAGGTGCTGTCTCGGTGCGTGCGCAAACCATTTCCAAAGTAATGGAACATTGCCAAAAATGACAATAAGCAACTGATTTTTAAGGCCTAAAAATAGGACAGTAACTTTTATTGGCTTCCTCAAATTTTCTTTACCCGAAAGCCCCCTTGTGAGAAGCGTCGTAATCCTTAGTATGAGGGTCATAGGGAAGCAGCACCGGATAGATGTTCGGTTTCCAAGGCAGGATGGAGTATCCAGGACGGATACAGTTGCTCAGGATGCAGCAACCCAGGGATGACAGGATACCCGCTGGAAGCGGTTGGACCGGCTCAGGAAGAGTCAGCATGTTCAGGATGGACATGCCTCACGGATGAACAGGGACACGCTGGAAGCGTTAAGGGACACCTCCAGGATGGAGAGAGCGCGGTTACCAGGATGGTAGCCAGGCCAGGAGGCTGCGGACACCCCGAGGGATTGGGAAGGGGAAATTCCTAAGGAAAGGAAATAGTCAGGGATTGCAGGGAGCATGGCTGTTCAGGGAATGGACAACACGACTCAGGGGGGACGGCGAAAGCCGCCCCCCTTTTCTTTTTCTGCTTCTTATCCCTTCCGTTTTTTTCAAGGAGTGCGTGTAAGACATTCGCCATAGCCGAAGTAAGTCTTACACCTGCAATCTTAAGGGTATGGTCGGAAGCTCAACCGGAAAAACAATCACATAATAGCCATAACACATTGATATTAAATGATTAACTTGTAGTCTTTGCTCGTCGCTCCACGCGCTCGATGAGTGATAGTTCCACCATGGCGATTGAGCGGGGAGATAAATCCCTTATATTCACTCTTGCACGGACGCAATGAAGTCGGTCAGGAAGACTGGCTGCCAGGGTAGGGCGAAAGGACTAGCCACAGGATGTGGTAAGGGACACCTCCCAGGACGGAGAAAGTGCGACGGGTAAGGATGACTCGTCTGGCCAAGATGGCTGCAAGGACACCCCAAAGGATTGGGAAGGGGAAACCTAAGGGATAGGTATAGTCAGGGATTGCAGGGAGCAACAACGTTCACGGAATTGAACGATACGACTACCGGGGGCGACGCAAGTCGCCCCCATCTTTTTATGCGCTCTCTATGGCCGAGAGTACATAAACATCGAAGCGATTGTTCTTGGTCTCGATGGCCATACTGGGCTTGCGCTCACAGAGCCACCCCGCATAATCGGGACGCTTGACCACCACCCTGCGGGTCGCCACCGCCAGCGCAGCCGGAAGCAGTTCATCCGCATCGAGATCCGCCCCGACCAGCGACTGGAACACCCGCATCTCCTTCTTGACCAGTGCCGATTTCTGTTTGTGGGGAAACATGGGGTCCAGATAAACCACATCAGGACGTGCAGTCAGGCCATTCAGGGTCGCTACGGCCGGCCCTTGCTCCAACCACATCCGCTCACTCACCCAACCTCCAATCTCCGGATCCCGGCTGGCCCGTGCCAGACCATCGGCCAACAGGGCCGCGACCACGGGACTTCGTTCGATCAGGGTGACCCGACAGCCGAGGGAGGCCAACACAAAGGCATCCCGCCCCAAACCTGCGGTAGCATCGACCACACTCGGCATTGCCCCCGCCTTAAGCCCGACGGCCTTGGCAATGGATTGACCTCGCCCCCCGCCAAACTTGCGACGATGTGCGACAGCGCCGGCCACGAAATCTACGTAGATGGCTCCCAACTTGGGCTCGTCGAGCTTGCGCAGCTCTAACCGCCCGGGAGTGAGCGCCAGAGCAAATTCGGGCAGGTTGACGGCCGCCAGCCGAGCATGGAGAGAGTCGGCCTCATCCTGGCGGGAAGGGTCTTCAAGAAGGATCTGCATCATGATGCCAGTCAGGTTGGATTACAGCGGTGGAGTCTACCACAAGGCTATTCCAGGCTCAGAAGAGAGTCGTTTCTCCTCCATTCCCCGATCATTGAGCTCCAGATAGGAGCAAAGATCATCAAACACCAGCGGACGACTGAGCAGATACCCTTGGGTGAAGGCACACCCCTTGTTGCGCAGGAAGCTCAGCTGTTCACTGGTTTCGACGCCCTCGATGACCACCTGCATGCCGAGGTTGTGCACTATGTTGATGATCCCCTCGAGCAGCATGCGGTCCTGCTCATTGAAGGGAATATGGCGCACGAAAGAGCGGTCGATCTTCACCAGATCGACCGGGAAGGTGCGCAGGTAGTTCAGTGCCGAATAACCGGTGCCGAAGTCATCAATGGCAATCTGGCAGCCGGCCCGGCGCAGGGCATCGATGCGCTGCCTGTGCTGATCACCGGCATCCATCAACAGAGTCTCGGTGATCTCGATGACTATATCCCGAGGGGAGAGCCCGAAGTGGGCGATCACCTTGAGCCACTCACTCCCCTCCGTATCTATGGTCTGGAACTCCAGGGTCGAGCGGTTGATCGACATCTGCAACGTAAACCCCGCCTGCTTGAGCCTGGCCAGGTCACGGCAGGATTGCCACAGCACCAACTCACCAAGCCCCTGAATGAGTCCCGCCTCTTCGGCCAACGGGATGAAGTCGGCCGGTGACACCTGGCCCCACTCCGGGTGATACCAGCGCACCAGCGCCTCCAACTTGGTGACACGGCCAGTACGGTTATCCCAAATGGGCTGATAGGCCATTGAGAGCTGTCCCAGCTTGATCGCCTCGGCCAGCTCCTGCTGCATCCGGTGACGTATCTTCACCTCTTCCCGCATTGAGTTGCAGTAGACGGCAGTCGCTCTGGCCTTGCGCTTGGCCTCGAAGAGTGCCTGCTCTGCGTTACGCAACAAGACATCGGCATCATTCCCGTCCACAGGGCAGAGGGTGATCCCCAAGGTGGCGGTCACATAGAGGTGCTGGCTCGCCAGCATAAAGGGGCGGTTGAATCCCCCCATCACCTGTTTGGCAAACAGCTCGGCCTGACGCTGACTGACCACCCCCGGTACCAGAAAAGCAAACTCATCACCGCCGATCCTGGCGACCAGGTCATCGGTTCTCACCCGGCTCACCAGGCGATCCGAGACCTCACGCAGCAAGGCATCCCCCGCATGGTGGTCCATCGAGTTATTGACCGCCTTGAAGTTGTTAAGGTCGAGCACCATCAGGGCGAAGCGCTCACCCCGCTCACAGAAGCGGGTCAAACAGCGGGAGAAGAGCCAGCGATTGGGCAGCCCGGTGAGGCCATCATAGTTGGCCTGATTCACTATCTTCTGTTCGGCCAGCTTGGATTGGGAGATGTCGCTGAAGATACCTATGTACTGGGATATCTCTCCCTGGTCACGCAGGCAGCTGATCATCAGCTGTTGAGGATAGATGCGACCATTCTTGCGTTTGTTCCACACCTCCCCACGCCAGACGCCCACCCGGGCCAGGGCATGGTACATGTCGGCGTAAAAGGCCTGATCGTGCAACCCGGACTTGAGCAGGCTGGGGCGCATCCCTATCACCTCGTCCATACGGTAACCGGTAATCTGCTCGAAGGCGGGATTCACCGAGATGATCCGGCTCTGGGCATCGCACACCAGAATCGCCTCGGAAAGATTGTCATAGACCCGATGGGAGAGCCTCAGCTGCTCCGCATCCCGCTTGATGCCGTCAATATCCTCGAGCAGAAACATGAAGCTGTCGATGGCCCCCAGGGCGTCATACGCCACGGCTACCGTGACCCGCCCCCACTTGAATTCGCCATCCCGCTGCAGATAGCGTTTCTCCTGGGTAAAGGCGCGCTCGTCCCCCCGTCGCAGCGCCTCATAACGGGGCTGGCTGGCGGCATAGTCCTCGGGATGATTGATCTGCTCGACATTGAGGGTCTGCAACTGCGCCAGCGAGTAACCCAGCATCTGCTGCAGCGCCACATTGCCCCACAGGATGTGGCCATGGATATCCAGTTTACCGATCCCTACCGGCGAATGGGTCAACATGGTGTTGAGAAAGGGCGCCTCCTGCAGAGGTGCGATATGGGGAGCCCTTTGCACCGCCTCCTCAGCGGCGCCACTTAGAGCGGCCGCCTCCGACAGCACCAGCGCCAACTCACGGCCGGCCAGGGGCGCCAGCATGCGCAGTAACCCCATGGCTCGCTCAAGCTCGGGCTGCGAGTGGCGATACAGCAGGCAACAGAGGCCTATGGTCTCCCCGCTGGCGCTGCACAGGCGGATACCGGCATAGGCCTCATAGGAGAGGGAGGCATAGGGAAACAGACGGGGCAGTTGCTCGGAGAACCAGATCTCCCCCTGCTCGAGGGCCAGGGCATGAGGACTGTCGCCAGCCGCAGAGGCCAGGATCTGAATATTCGGCGGCCAGATAGCCAGGGGATGGAGCCGGGCCTGCTGCCACCCATAAACCATGGCTGCATCGGCCCCCATCGCAGCAGCGATGTCCGTCACAAAGCGATCGAAATAATCCACGCCCGATACCTCGGACAGCGCGGTTATGATGCGGTATACGGAATCAAGCACTCGCCTCATGGCAAGGGGGCACATCTCTGTTCATGGCTGAAAATCCGACTCTATCCAAGAGACGGAGTGACTGCAAACATGCTACCTCGACTGAATGAAAATGCATGAAAAAAAGGGGCCTGACGGCCCCTTCTTGTATGAAAATCAGGCAGAGATCCCACTATGGCGAAGCAGTGCATCCACCTGAGGCTCACGGCCACGGAAGGCTCGGAACAGCACCATCGGCTCCTTTGAGCCTCCCTTCTCCAGAATCGAGTGAAGGAAGTCGGCCCCCACCTGCCGGTTGAAGATTCCCTCCTCCTCAAAACGGGAATAGGCGTCGGCCGAGAGCACCTCGGCCCATTTGTAGCTGTAATAGCCCGCCGCATAGCCCCCGGCAAAGATGTGGGAGAAGCTGTGCTGGAAGCGGTTGAAGACCGGAGGTGTCATGACCGCCACCTGCTCGCGAACCGCACCGAGCACCCGGGCCACCAGCTCGGGGCTGGCCTGCTCATCGCTCATGTGCAGACGGAAATCAAACAGGGCAAACTCCAACTGACGCAGCATCTGCATGGCAGCCTGGAAGTTACGGGCCGCCAGCATATTGCCGAGCAGGGCATCGGGTAGCGGCTCGCCACTCTCGTAGTGACCGGAGAGGAAAGCGAGCGCCTCGGACTCCCAACACCAGTTCTCGAGGAACTGGCTGGGCAGCTCGACCGCATCCCAGGGCACCCCGTTGATACCGGCGACGCCGGCCACATCGATGGTCGTCAGCATGTGATGCAGCCCGTGCCCAAACTCGTGGAACAGGGTCACCACCTCGTTGTGGGTGAACAGGGCCGGCTTGTCATCCACCGGACCGTTAAAGTTGCACGTGAGGTAGGCCACCGGACGCTGCAGGCTGCCATCACTGCGATAGCGACGTCCCAGACAGGTGTCCATCCAGGCTCCGCCGCGCTTGTTGGCGCGGGCATAGAGATCCAGATAGAAGCTGCCGCGCAGCTCTTCCTCTTCGTCATAGATGTCATAGAAACGCACATCAGGGTGCCAGGTCTCGATCCCGAGACGCTCGCGCACCCGCAGGCCAAACACCCTGTGCACCACCTCAAACAAGCCGGCGACCACCTTCCTGGCGGGGAAATAGGGACGCAACTGCTCGTCAGAGATAGAGAACTTGTGTTGCTTGAGCTTCTCGGCGTAATAGGGGATGTCCCAGGCAGCCAGCTCGTCGACAGCGTGCTCGGCAGCCGCAAAATCGCGGATCTCCTGCAGCTCGGCGCGCCCCTGGGGCAGGGACTTGGCGGCCAGATCCTCAAGGAAGCCGATCACCTGCTCGCCCTTGCCCGCCATCTTGGTGGCCAGCGACAGCTCGGCGTAACTGGCAAAACCGAGCAACCTGGCCAGTTCCAGGCGCAGTGTCAGAATCTCGGCCATCGGTGCACTGTTGTCCCACTCCCCGGCACAGGGGCCCTGATCGGAGGCTCGGGTCACATAGGCCTGATACATCTCCTCGCGCAGAGCCCGGTTGTCGGCATACATCATCACCGGCAGGTAGGAGGGGATATCGAGGGTGAACAGCCACCCCTCCAGCTCACGAGTACGGGCCTGGGCAGCGGCGGCAGCCAGCACACTCGGTGGCAGGCCCGCCAACTCGGCCTCGTCCTGCACCAGGCGCTGCCAGCCCTGGGTAGCATCCAGCACGTTGTTACTAAAACGCGACGCCAACTCGGAGAGACGAGCCTGGATCTCGCCGTAGCGCTGCTTCTGCTCGGCGGGCAGATCGATTCCCGACAAACGGAAATCACGCAGGTTATTTTCGATCTCCTTGCGCTGGGCCCCGCTCAGCAGCGGAAAGTCGTCGCTCTCGGCCAGGGCCTTATAGGCAGCAAACAGCCCCTCATGCTGGCCGACAAAGGTCTGATACTCCGCAAGATGGGGCAGACAGGCATCGTGCGCCTGGCGCAGGGACTCGGAGTTCATCACCGCATTGAGATGGGAAACCGGAGACCAGACCCGCGACAGGCGATCGTTGGCCTCCTCGAGGGGGGCGACCAGATTGTCCCAAGTGTAGGGCTCATGGTGGGAGAGCACATCGGCAATGCGCTGCTTGCACTCGGCAATCGCCTGCAACACGGCTGGCTCTACATGCTCGGGACGGATCTGGCTAAAGGGGGGCAGACCGTCCATCGTCAGCAAGGGATTGATCATCATGATTCCTCTCGAAAAAACTGCCCCTGCCTTTCAGAAGCACGTCATTGGATCCCTAAGATGGTGGCAAGCCCCCCGATAATCAAGCACCTGCAAGATGTGAAGTGATCCAGCAAGATTAAAGTCACGGCGCAGCCCGGTCGCTTGTGCGCATGGCGACCCGTATACGATGTGCTGCAAACTTGTGCCGGAAGTGTTTACACTTAGGCTAAATCTCATCTGGTTCCCCGGACAGCAAGGACGATATGTCAGGACTTCTCTCCAAGGCCATCAAGGCCATGCGGCGCAACAGCCTCTCCTACCGCCTGCTCTCCTATATTCTGCTGTGCAGTACGGCGCTTGCATTTCTGATCACTCTGTTGCAACTGGCCTGGGACTATCGCAAGGACGTAGCGATGATCCAGGGCAGCATCAGCCAGATCGAGGCCTCCTTCCTGCAGCCCATCGCGGCCAGCCTGTGGAATCTGGACGAGGAGCAGGTCAAGGTTCAGCTCGAGGGGATCATGAACCTGCCCAGCATGGAATTTGTGATGGTCAAGGAGCTGCTTGGCAACTCCGAGGTTCCCCTTATCTCTCAAGGCAAGGAGCGCCCCAGCTATGACATCTCCCGTGAGTTCAGTCTCACCTATCAGGGAGAGGTGGTCGGCAAGCTCTTCGTCGCCGCCTCCCTCGAACAGATCTATCAGCGCCTGATAGAGAAATCGGTCCTGATTCTGGTCAGCCAGACCATCAAGACCCTGGTGGTGTCGTTTTGTATCCTGCTCATCATCTACTACATGGTGGTCAGGCACATTCATCGCATCGTGCAATATTCAGAGCAGCTCAGGCTCGAGCGTCTAACCGAGGAGCTGGTGCTGGAGGGGCGCCCCCTGCCTCGCCCCAACCCCGATGAGTTCGATTCGCTCGCTGCCGCCCTCAACCAGATGCGGGCACGCCTTGGCAACGAGTTCCAGGCGCGCCAGCAGGCGCTGGAGCAGCTGCAGCAGGAGCGGGATTTCTCGGCAACGCTGATCAACTCCTCCAATGTGCTTATCTGCTGCCTGGAGCCCGACCTCTCTATCGCCAGCATCAACCCGGCGGCAACCCTGCTGACAGGCTATGTGGAAGACGAGATCCTCAAGAAGAGCTGGCTCGCCCTGTTTGTGAATCCCCAGCAACGGGAAACCGTCGCAGAGCGTCTGGAACACCTGGGGATGGTCGAGGAGCTGGAGGTTCATATGCAGGACCAGCAGCAACACGAACTGATCCTGCTCTGGTCGTTTGTCCCTTTCTACGAGGGGCCCGAACTCAAATATCTGATTGGCTTTGGTTATGACATCACCAAGCTCAAGCAGGTCGAACGGGAGATCATCCAGCTCAACGAGCAGTTGGAGGCCAAGGTCACCGAGCGAACCCGCAGTCTGAGCGAGAGCAACAACCAGCTCACCAAGGCCTATGATGATCTCAAGCAGGCCCAGCAGACCCTGGTGGAATCGGAAAAGATGGCCTCTCTGGGGTCACTGGTAGCCGGAGTTGCCCACGAGATCAACACCCCCATAGGCATCAGCGTCACCGCCTCGTCCTACCTGCAGGAGCGAGTCCTCGACTTCAAGCAACACATCGAATCCAAGCAGCTCTCGCGCACCTATCTGACCGACTTCGTCACCAACCTCGACGAGTCCATGTCTCTGCTGCAGGGGAACCTGCGCCGCGCCTCCGAGCTGATCGCCAGCTTCAAGCAGGTCGCCGTTGATCAATCCTCCGAGGCCCATTACAACTTCAACGTGGCCGAAAACCTGCATCAGGTCGTGGTCTCTCTGGGACACAAGTTGCGCAAGTCCCAGTGTGAAGTCGATATCCAGTGTGATCCCCAGTTGGTGGTGCACTCCTATCCCGGCTGCTTCGCCCAGATCTACTCCAACCTGATCCTCAACTCGCTCAACCACGCCTTCGACGGATGGGACAGACCCAAGAAGATAACGATCGCCATCGACTATGCCGACGGCGAGCTGCTCATCGACTATCGGGACAATGGCAAGGGGATCAGCCCCGAGATCATGCCCAGACTGTTCGAACCTTTCGTCACCTCCAAGCGTGGCCAGGGCGGCAGCGGCCTGGGTACCCACATCATCTATAACCTCATCGCCCAGCTGCTGCGTGGCCGCATCACGTGCCATAGCCAACCCGAGCAGGGAGCCCAATTCCTGATCCGACTGCCCATGGAGCGCGTGTCGGTATAACATCCTGCTCATAGGGGCTTGCCTTCCTGACGAGGCAGCCCCATCTCTTCTATTCAAAACAATATGAGCGGAGAAACCACAATGGCCCAGCACTTCGACTATATCGCCATCGGCGGCGGCAGTGGCGGCATCGCCTCGGCCAACCGGGCGGCCATGTACGGTAAGAAAGTGGCCCTCATCGAGGCCAAAGAGCTGGGGGGAACCTGTGTCAACGTCGGCTGCGTACCGAAGAAGGCCATGTGGTACGCCGGCCAGATCGCAGATGCCCTCAAGTACGGCCCCGACTATGGCTTTGACACCACCCTCAACCACTTCAGCTGGAGCAAGCTGGTCGAGTCGCGCCAGGCCTATATCGAACGTATCCACGGCTCCTACAACAACGTGCTGGCCAAGAACCGGATCACCGTCATCAAGGGGTTCGCCCGTTTCGTGGATGTCCGCACCGTCGAGGTGAACGGTGAACACTACAGCGCCGACCACATCCTCATCGCCACCGGGGGACGTCCCGAGGCCCCGGCCATCCCGGGCGCCGAGTTCGGCATCGACTCCGACGGTTTCTTCGACCTGCAGCAGCAGCCCAAGCGAGTTGCCGTGGTCGGCGCCGGCTATATCGCCGTCGAGATCGCCGGCGTGCTGCATGCCCTCGGCTCGGAAACCCACTTGCTGGTGCGCAAGCATGCCCCCCTGCGCAGCTTCGATCCCATGGTGCAGGAGACCCTGGTCGAGGTCATGGAGAAGGAGGGGCCAAGGCTGCACACCCATGCAGTGCCGCGCGAGGTGATTCGCAATGCCGACGACAGCCTGACCCTGCACCTGGAAGACGGCCGTCACCTGACGGTCGATTGCCTCATCTGGGCCATCGGCCGGGTACCGGCTACCGACGGGCTTAACTTGGGTGCCGCCGGTATCGAGCCGGACGAGCGCGGCTATATCCCGACCGACCCGTTCCAGAACACCAAAGTGCCGGGTATCCACGCGGTCGGTGACAACACGGGGCGGATTCAGCTCACCCCGGTGGCGGTCGCAGCCGGGCGCCGCCTCTCCGAGCGCCTCTTTAACAACAAGCCGAACGAGCATCTCGACTATCGGCTGGTGCCGACCGTGGTCTTCAGCCACCCCCCCATCGGCACCATAGGCCTGACCGAGCCGGAGGCGATCGCCGAATATGGCGAGGCTAACATCAAGATCTACAAGAGCCAGTTCACCTCCATGTACTCGGCCCTGACCCAACATCGCCAGCCCACCCGCATGAAGCTGGTGTGCGCCGGCCCGGAGGAGAAGGTGGTCGGCCTGCACGGTATCGGCTACGCCATGGACGAGATCCTGCAAGGCTTCGGGGTCGCCATGAAGATGGGCGCCACCAAGGCGGACTTCGACAACTGCGTCGCCATCCATCCCACCAGCGCCGAAGAGTTTGTCACCATGCGCTGATGCGCTCGTGAAATGAAGAGGGGGAGCCATTGGCTCCCCCTCTCTTTGTGCTGAGCAGACCCTTAACGAGCCTCTTCCTTCAACCACTGAGCCACCCGCTTGGCGAAGTAGGTGAGGATGCCGTCGGCGCCGGCCCGCTTGAAGCAGAGCAGGGACTCGAGGACGCACTCCTTCTCCTTCAACCAGCCGTTCTGGATGGCGGCCATGTGCATGGCGTACTCGCCGCTCACCTGATAGGCATAGGTCGGCACCCCGAACTGATCCTTCACCCGGCGAACCACATCCAGATAGGGCATGCCCGGCTTGACCATGACGCTGTCGGCCCCTTCGGCGATGTCCAACGCCACCTCGTGCAGGGCCTCGTCACTGTTGCCCGGATCCATCTGATAGGTCGCCTTGTTGCTCTTGCCTAGATTGCCGGCCGAGCCGACCGCGTCGCGGAACGGACCGTAGTAGTGGGAGGCGTACTTGGCCGAGTAGGCCATGATCTGGGTATTGACGAAGCCGTTGGCCTCCAGAGCGGCGCGAATCGCCCCGATACGCCCGTCCATCATGTCGGAGGGGGCGACCATGTCGGCACCGGCTGCGGCATGGGAGAGGGCCTGCTTGACCAGGATCTCGGTGGTCACGTCGTTGATCACATATCCCTCGGCATCGATGATACCGTCCTGACCATGGGTGGTGAAGGGATCCAGGGCTACGTCTGTGATGACCCCCAGCTCGGGGAAGTGCTCCTTGAGGGCGCGCGTCGCCTTCTGGGCAAGCCCCTCCGGGTTATAGGCCTCCTCGGCCATCAGGCTCTTCTTCTCCAGCGGAGTGACCGGGAACAGGGCCACCGCCGGCACGCCCAGGGCCACCAGCTCTTCGGCCTCCTTGAGCAGCAGATCGATGGAGACTCGCTCCACCCCCGGCATAGAGGCGACGGCCTCACGGCGATTCTTCCCCTCCAGCACGAACATGGGATAGATGAGATCGTCGACCGTCAGCACGTTCTCGCGCATCAGGCGGCGACTGAAATCGCTGGCTCGGGCACGGCGCAGACGGCGGCCCGGGAAGGCACCCGGCAGGGTAATGGCCATAAGCTTGTCTCCTAGAGTGGAAGTTGGAAGAAGGCCGCCGAGGTGGCCCGGACATGGGCCAGCAAGGCCTCGGGCGTCTCGTTACGGCACGCCGCCACCACGCGGGCGATGTGCGGCAGGAAAGCGGGTTCGTTGCGCTTGGGGCGCGGACGGATATCCCGTGGCACCAGATAGGGGGCATCGGTCTCTATCATCAGGCGACCAACCGGAATGCGTGCCACCTGGCGGCGCAGATCGTCGCCGCGACGCTCGTCGCAGATCCAGCCGGTAACACCGATGTGCAGCCCCAGGGACAGACACTCATCGAGCTCGGCATCGGAGCCGGTGAAACAGTGCAGCACGGCCCCGGGCAAGCGGGGCAGCCAGGGGCGCAGGATCTCGACAAAGCGGGCATGGGCATCGCGGCAATGAAGGAACACCGGCATCCCCAGCTCGGCAGCCAGGGCCAGTTGGGCGTCAAAGACCGCATCCTGTACCGGACGCGGGGAGAAGTCGCGGTTATAGTCGAGGCCGCACTCGCCGATGGCCACCACCTGGGGCAGGGCAGCCAGTTTGCGCAGGGCGGACAGGGTCCCGTCATCGACGCTCTTGGCATCGTGGGGATGAACACCCGCAGTGGAGAAGCAGACGCCCGGCCAGCAGGCGGCGAGCTCGGCGCTCTCGCGGCTGCCGGCCAGATCGGTACCGGTCAGGATCAGTGCCGTGACGCCGGCTTCTTGCGCCCTGGCCACCACGGCCCCCTGTTCACCGACAAACTGGCTGCTGGTGAGATTCACCCCAATATCGATCATGCTCCATCCACTGCCCGGGATACCTTCAAACGGCATCCATCTTTATTCGGGCTCCTACCATACGCCTCGCAGCCCCCCCTGAAAAGAGGAAGGGGGCCTCAGCCCCCCTCGGATACATCTTCTGTTTCGTTCTCGTCCTTGCGCACATAGAAGCGGGCAAAGAAGAGGCCCAGTTCCCACAGCCCCCACATGGGGATGGCGAGCAGAGTCTGGGAGAAGACATCGGGCGGCGTCAGCAGCATGCCCACCACAAACACCCCGACAACGACATAGGGGCGCTTTGCCTTCAGGCTCTGGGGATTGGTGACCCCGGTCCAGCACAGCAGTATGGTCGCCACCGGGATTTCGAATGCCACCCCGAACGCAAAGAACAGGGTCAACACGAAGTCGAGGTAGCTGGCGATGTCAGTGGCCACCGTCACCCCGGTCGGGGCCGTACTGGTGAAGAAGCCAAACACCAGCGGGAACACCACGTAGTAGGCAAACGCCATGCCCGCGTAGAAGAGCAGGGCGCTGGAGACCACCAGTGGCAGGATCATGCGCCGCTCATGCTGATAGAGGCCGGGAGCGATGAAGGCCCACGCCTGGTACAGCAGATAAGGAATGGCGATGAAGAAGGAGACCACCAACGTCAGCTTGATCGGCGTGATGAAGGGGGTCGCCACGTCTGTCGCTATCATACTGGTGCCGGCCGGCAACTGACTGAGCAGTGGCTGGGCCACGAAGTCATAGATGGTGTTGGAGAAATAGATCAACGCCACAAAGACGATCATGATGGCCGCCAATGCGTGCAGCAGCCGGGTTCTCAGTTCGATCAGATGGGTGAGCAGGGGCTGCTCGGCCTGGGGGTCGCTCATGGCTTCACCTCTTCCTGCTTCTTCTGTTCGATCACCGGAGGCGCAATCGACGGCTCCGGCGCACCATCGCCTACCTGTGCCTCGGTAGAGGTGATGGCCTCATCCTTGGCATAGGGACGGTTGACCGAGGCGGCGGCCGCCTTCAGCTCCTCGATAGAGGCCTGCAGGTCAGGACTCAGGTTCTGCATGTTGAGCTTTTCGGCCTTCTTCAGGTCGTTATGCAGCTCCTGGATCCGCAACTCCTCGGAGAGCTCCATCTTCACCGCATTGGCCGTGTTACGCACCAGCTTGACCCACTTGGCCAGGGTGCGCACCGCCTCGGGCAAGCGCTCGGGCCCCAGCACCACCAGGGCCACCACAGCGATGACAATCAGCTCCCAGAAACCGATGTCGAACATGGATTAGGCCTGATCTTTGTCTTTCTGCTTCTGGGCATCCAGTGGCTGTTGGCCCTGGTCGGCGATCTTCTTCTGGTCAAAGTCGGCGTCGCGGCCCTGAGCCGGTTCGTCGTCAGACATGGCCTTCTTGAAGCCTTTGACCGCCGCGCCGAGATCGCCGCCGATACCACGCAGCTTCTTGGTGCCAAACAGCAGCACGACGATGAGGCCGATGATAAGAAGTTGCCAAATGCTGATACCACCCATGTGTAGTCTCCTATAACGCGCCGTGCGCGAGTTGTTGTGTCAGTGTGCCCTGGCCTTGAACCAGCCGGCCAGCCAGCACGTGGCGGCGGCGCCCAGGCTCAGGACAGCCCAGTCTGGTTGCTGGACGGCATAGAGAACGATGCCGCCAAGCAGCAGGGAAGCCCCCATACCGAGCAGATAGCGCGCCTGCCCCTGGCGTCGGCTGTGACGGCGGAAGTCATCGAACAGCCGATCGAAGTGGCGCTGCTGATTGCGGGTCTGACGCAGGGTCTCGTAGACCAGCTCCGGCAGCTCCGGCAACTTTTCCGCCCAATAGGGTGCCTTTTCCCGGATGGCATTCAATACCGCTTTAGGGCCAACTTGCTCACGCATCCAGGCTTCGAGGAAGGGTTTGGCGGTCTGCCACAGATCCAGCTGGGGATAGAGCTGACGCCCCAACCCCTCCACATAGAGCAGGGTCTTCTGCAGCAGCACCAGCTGCGGCTGCACCGTCATATGGAAGCGGCGCGCCGTGTTGAAGAGGTTGAGCAGCACATGACCGAACGAGATCTGATCGAGGGGCTTCTCGAAGATGGGTTCGAGCACGGTGCGGATGGCAAACTCGAACTCCTCCACCTGGGTATCGGCAGGCACCCAGCCCGACTCCACGTGCAGCTCGGCCACCCGGCGATAGTCCCGGTTGAAGAAGGCGAGGAAGTTTTCCGCCAGGTAGCGCTTGTCTTCCCGGTTGAGGGTTCCGACGATACCGCAGTCGATGCCGATCCAGCGGGGATTGTCCGGATGCTCGTAGGAGACAAAGATGTTGCCCGGGTGCATGTCGGCATGGAAGAAGCTGTCGCGGAACACCTGGGTGAAGAAGACCTCAACTCCGCGCTCGGCCAACAGCTTCATATTGGTGCCGTTGGCCTCCAATGCCTCGATATCGGAGACCGGGATGCCGTAGATCCGCTCCATCACCAGCACATGCTCATGGCAGTAGTCGGTGAACACCTCGGGCACATAGAGCGCCTCTGAGCCGGTGAAATTGCGGCGCAGCTGGATGGCATTGGCCGCCTCGCGCATCAGATTGAGCTCGCCCTCTATGGTCTTGCGATACTCGGCCACCACCTCGACCGGGCGCAGACGCGAACTCTGGGGCATGATCCGTGCCACCACCCGCGCCATGGTCATCATCAACCGCAGGTCCGCCTCGATCACCGGCTCGATGTCGGGGCGAATGACCTTGATGACGATCTCGCGGCCGCTCTCCTTGAGGCGTGCCGTGTGAACCTGGGCAATCGAGGCCGACGCCAGCGGCGTCTCGTCAAAGTCGTCGAACAGCTGCTCGATGGGGGCCCCCAGGCTTGCCTCTATCTGACGACGGGCCGCCTGACCGCAGAAGGGGGGCACCCTGTCTTGCAGCAGGGCCAGCTCCTCGGCGATATCCGGCGGCAGCAGATCACGCCGGGTCGAGAGCATCTGACCAAACTTGATGAAGATGGGGCCGAGCGCCTCGAAGGCGAGACGAATCCGCATGCCCCGGCTGCGCTCCCCATGACGGTTCTTGAACCAGAAGAGAGTGCGGCGGGCCAGACGGGCAGGCCAGGGCTGGTAACGGGCCGGCACCAGTTCATCGATACCGTGCTCCAGCAGGATCCGGGTGATCTGATAGAGGCGGGAGAGCTCCTTGGGTGTCATGCGCCCATCCTCTGCTCGAGGCGGACCAGACGCAGCTCGACGGCACGCAGTCGCTCTGTCAGCACCTCGACATCGTCGTTAAAGCTGGCAACCTCGAGGGGGCCCGGCGCGAGGCGGATCTCCTCGGTCAGATACTCGGCCAGCTGCAGCCGGCTGCGTGTCAGCTCGGCCTCTACCAGACGACGACCACGGCGGGCACCACTCATCAGGGTGTGAGCCAACACATCGCCGGTGTAGCGGGAGATCTGCTCTTCCCAGTCGATGGCCAGTTCGCCAAAGAGGCTGCCAAAGGCCTGCACCAGCTGGGGATCGCCCTCGATATCGAGACGCTCCTCACGAATGAAGCGGGTCAGGGCGGTGGGCTCCCGCAGCAGCCCCAGGGCGGAGAGACTGAGGATGAGACCGGCATCGGCCTCTCCCTCGTAACGGGCCAGCACATCGACCCGGCCCGAGGAGAAGACAAACCAGAGGGGCTTGAGCTCACGCACATGGAGGCGCAGGGTCTTGCCAATCAGCTTCTTCTGGCGCTCGGCGGCACCGGGGTCACGAGCCAGCAGCTGATTGCAGGCGGTCTCGACCGCGGCAGTGATGAGGGCATCCATCGGCATGGGGCGACCTAAAACTTGTAGCCACGGTGCAGGGCGACGATGCCCTGGGTCAGGTTGTAGTAGCTCACATCCTCGAAGCCAACCTGAGCCATCATCCCCTTGAGGGTCTCCTGATCCGGGTGCATGCGAATCGACTCGGCCAGGTACTGGTAGCTCTCGCTGTCGTTGGCAACGATCTCGCCCATCTTGGGCAACAGCTTGAAGGAGTAGAGATCATAGAGCTTGGCCATCACCTCGCTCTCGGGCTTGGAGAACTCCAGTACCAACAGGCGACCGCCCGGCTTGAGCACCCGGAACATGGAGGCGAGAGCCTTCTCTTTATCGGTCACGTTGCGCAGGCCAAAGCCGATGGTGATGAGATCGAAGTGGTTGTCCGGGAAGGGCAGCGCCTCGGCGTTGGCCTGAACGAAGGCGACGTTGCCACTGATACCCAGGTTGCGCAGCTTGTCGCGCCCCACCTTGAGCATGGAGTCATTGATGTCGGCCAGCACCACCTGGCCCGTCTCCCCCACGATGCGGGAAAACTTGGCGGTCAGATCGCCGGTGCCCCCGGCCAGATCCAGCACCCTCTGCCCCTTGCGCACCCCGGAGCAATCGATCGTGAAGCGCTTCCAGAGACGATGAATACCGAACGACATCAGATCGTTCATGAGATCGTACTTGGCCGCGACCGAATGGAACACGCCGGCAACCAGCGTCTCTTTCTCATCGGTGGCAACCGTCTTGAAGCCAAAATGGGTGGTGGCAGCCTGCTCAGACATCCTACTGTACCTGTAGACCAAAGATTGGACGGCCAGTTTACCAGAGCTGACCGCCGCGGGACACCTCAAGCCCGGGCGGGCACCAGCTGCATCGCAAGGTAGACCATCAACAGGCAGAGCAGGACGTTGAGCAGCACGTTGAGCCCGGCCTTGAACCAGTCGCCGTGCTGCATCAGCACCATGGTATCGAGGGCAAAAGAGGAGAAGGTTGTCAGTGCCCCGAGCAACCCCACCATCAACAGAGGCTTCATCGGGTGCTCCAGCACATGGCCGTGCTGCAACAGGGCATAGGCCAGTCCCATGATAAAAGAACCTATGACGTTGACCGTCAGAGTGCCATAGGGAAAGTGACGACCGAGCAGCAGCGCCATCAGCTCGCCAATCCCGAAGCGCAGGCAGGCACCCACGGCACCGCCGGCAGCCACCATTAACCAGGTTTGCATGAGTCACTCCTTGGTAAAGGGGATCATTATGCGCCCTCGACCGCCCCCGTGACAGGGGCGGCAATTAATCGCGGGCCTAGCGGCGGAAGTCGACCGGCTCGTCACTCGCCAGATGGAGTGTCGTGGCGGCGGGGCGGGTCTGGGCAATCACCTTGCCGTGGCGCACCGAGTAGCGTACCGGCACCTGCCGGCGCACCGCGTCAAAGCCACTGTCCGCAGGCAGGATCACCAGGTTGGCCGGCTTGCCGACTTCGATGCCGTAGCGATCCTGGATATGCAGGGTACGGGCACTGTGATGGGTGATGAGATCCAGCCCCTTGTCGATCTGCTCGTAACCCATCAGCTGACAGACATGTAGCCCCATGTGCAGCACCTGCAACATGTTGGCGGTACCCATCGGGTACCAGGGGTCGAACACGTCGTCGTGGCCGAAGCAGACATTGATGCCGCTCTCCAGCATCTCCTTGACCCGGGTAATACCGCGCCGCTTGGGATAGGTATCGAAGCGCCCTTGCAGATGGATGTTCACCAGAGGATTGGCCACGAAGCTGATGCCCGACATGCGCAGCAGACGGAACAGGCGTGAGGCATAGGCCCCGTTGTAGGAGTGCATGGCAGTGGTGTGGCTGGCAGTGACCCGATCGCCCCAGCCGCGCTCCAGAGCCAGCGTCGCCAGGGTCTCGACGAAGCGGGACTGCTCATCATCGATCTCGTCGCAGTGCACATCGATCAGGGTGTCGTAGCGCTCGGCCAGCTCGAACATGCGGTGCAGGCTCTCGACGCCGTATTCTCGGGTGAATTCGAAGTGGGGGATCGCTCCCGCCACATCGGCGCCCAGGCGCAGCGCCTCTTCCAACAACTCCAGCCCGTTCGGGAAGGAGCGGATCCCCTCCTGAGGAAAGGCGACGATCTGCAGCTCCACCCAGGGGGCCATCTCCTCGCGCACCTCGAGCATCGCCTTGAGGGCGACCAGCTCGGGGTCTGACACGTCCACGTGGGTGCGCACAAACTGGATACCATTGGCGATCTGCCACTTCAGCGTCTGAGTCGCGCGGCGCTTCACATCCTCGTGGGTCAGCAAGGCCTTGCGCTCGGCCCAGCGCTCGATCCCCTCAAACAGGGTGCCGGAGAGGTTCCAGTTCGGCTCGCCGGCAGTCTGGGTGGTATCGAGGTGGATGTGCGGCTCGACAAAGGGAGGTATGGCAAGCCCTCCCTCCCCATCCAGTACGGTCTCCGCCGGCAGGGACTGACCCATGGGGGCGATGGTTCTGATGGTGCCCTGCTCACACAGGATCTGCCATAGACCGCTCTGGCCGGGCAGACGGACATTCTCGATCAGCATTGATTAACCTCCACGGATGGGGTGGACTGTGCGCTCAGACGGCACAGCAGCAGATAACTCAGGGATCCGCCGAGCACGGCATTAATCGGCACTATGCCAGGCAACCAGGCACCGGCCGCCACACCCAGCGCCACTGCCAGCAGCGCCTGCCAGCGTACCGTCTCGAAACGGGCTGTGGCAAAGTTACCATAACGGCGGCGATACAGCAGGAAGTCCATGATGATGACGCCCCCTACCGGCGGAATGGCCATGCTGAGAAACGACAGCCAACCGACAAAGTTGTTGTAGAGCCACAGGGCGCAAGCAGTACCGACCAAACCGTTGATAACGCTCAGATGCTTGCTCGGCAGGCCGGTGATGTTGGCAAAGCCCAGGCCGGAGGCATAGAGGGCATTGTCGTTGGTAGTCCAGATATTGAGGCCCAGCACCAGGATGGCGGGGATCAGGAGCCCCTGCAGCAGCATCACCTCCGAGATATCGGCCTGGCCGGTCACCGCAGCCCCGGCGGCACCGAAGATAAACATCAGGCTGTTGCCGATGAAGAAGGCCACCAGTGTCACCAGCACGGCACTGCGCGGCGTGCGGCCGAAGCGTACGAAATCGGCGGTCAGGGTGCCGGCGCTGACAAACGAGCCAACCACCATGGTCAGGGCAGTCGCAAAGGGGATCTGCGTGGCCGGCGTCAGGGCGACCAGGGTCTCGACACCGCCGCTGGCACCGATCGCCAACCATACCGAGTAGCCACCGAGCAGGGCAATCGCCGGCACCGCCACAAAGCTCAATACCATCAGGGCCGAGATGCCGAAATAGACGGTCAGCGTCATCAGCAGGCCGGAGAAGGCGATAAGCCATCCGGCATCGATACCGGTCGCCTTCTGCACCGGCAGTGCAAACATGGCCACACCGACACCGAACCACCCCACCTGGGTACTACCGAGCAGCAGTGATGGTAACCAGGAACCCTTGCTACCGAATGAATAGCGCGCCAGCAGATGGGTAGAGAGACCGGTTGTGGCACCGATATAACCCAGAGCCGCCGTGTAAACTCCCAGCATCAGGTTACCGATCAGCACGGCCCAGAAAAAGTCGTCGAAGGCGAGCCCGGTGCCCAGGGAGCCACCGGTCCACATACTGGCCGAGAAGAAGGTTAATCCCAACATGACCAACATCAGCGACAGGGTTCCTTTACGGGCCGATTGGGGAACCGCCCCCAAACCATACTCATTATCTTGTGACATCATCGTCTCCCAATCTGCGGACAAACGGCCGGCATCCTACATGAAAAACGTTTTACATCAAGAGAAAAGACTATTCATGCCATGGGTTCACCACGGCCGCCTTATCAAAGCCCACTTTTCGCCCAGTTAAGGATTCATACAGATCGCAACCTCTATCCTGTCATCAGGTCAAGCCAGCACGGGAGGGAGCGATGAAGAAGAGACTCACCGAAATCGGCAATGCCAGTCAGTTTAATGAGTATCTGGCTGCCATGGGGATCCACCGTCCGCCGTTGGAGCAAATCCAGGAAGAGTGGGCCTATCAGAAAGATGATGAAGTCATCGCCCTGGTACAGCGACACAAGGGAGGTGGAGCGCGCTACTACCTCAATGCTCACCGTTTGTGTCAGCACCACTGAGAAAGCAAGTACACCGGCGGCTGGCGCTGAGAGTGTAGCCCGGCAACGCCACTGCATCGGTACAGCCCGAGCATAAAGAAAAAGCCCGGTCTTTCGACTGGGCTTCTCTATTCAGGCTGCGTGGCCACCGCGCCAACGGCAGATGCAGATGCAGAGGCAGAGGCAGAGGGTACCACCCGACCCCCTTCAGCAGGCCGGCGACACCACTGCGCCATGACTGTTGAGCATAAAGAAAAAGCCCAGTCTCTCGACTGGGCTTCTCTATTCAGTGGCGGAGCGGACGGGACTCGAACCCGCGACCCCCGGCGTGACAGGCCGGTATTCTAACCGACTGAACTACCGCTCCGCATTCGGTTAGCATATTGCTAAATTGGGTGCCTGGCAGTGTCCTACTCTCGCATGGCATCTGCCACACTACCATCGGCGCTACGGCGTTTCACTTCTGTGTTCGGCATGGAAACA
>NZ_JBFODE010000037.1:0-51202 GCF_040908155.1 Aeromonas sp. R6-2
CGCAGCCGCATCGAGAGGCTCGTCGTAGGCAAGGAGCTCGACCGAGCTCCTCCTGATGGGGGGCGTCACCCGGCTTGGTCACAGGGTGCCAGATAGTACCAGAGCCAGGGGTTGGCGAAGGGATCGGCTCCCCAGTTGTCGGCGAGAGCCATGAAGCGATAGCCCTGATAGGTGACCTCGCTGCCGCTGCGGTAGAAGCTGTAGGGGCTCCACTGGGGCAGCTGGTTGCAGCCCTGTTGTGCCTCCTCCTGGGTGGCCAGCAGATAGGTGCTGCTGTGGTTGGCGCGGCCGCGCACCATCAGATAGAGGGTCTGTCCCTCAACCCCTTCGAAACCACAGGCCTCGTCATTGCCCTGATTGGCCGAGCGGCAGTCATAGCGACTGGTCGAGGGGGCCTGATCCAGGGCCGCGTAGAGATCCACCTCGCCGCTGCCGCCATAGGTCTGCAGCCAGATCATGCCGGCGCCGGTGACGGGAATGCGAAAGTGTCGCTCCTCACCCTGGGCGAGGGAGAGGGGGAGTGGGCGGTCAGCCTCGAGATCCCGGGGCGGCTGGGGTTCGGGGGTGGGCTCTGGCCGGGGATCGCCCCCCTGGCATTGGCTGGTCTGCACGCCGACCTGGGCGAAGGCGTTGGCCACGTCCCCGGTCGGGTAGCCAAGCTTGGCTGCTGCCTTGCATACTCCGTCGGCTCCCTGCTGAAAGTCGGTGGCCGGTCCCCAGTAGAGCCGGTTGGCGGTGGCATAGGCGGTAAAGGCCTTGCGAATATCCCACCCCTGAGTGGTGGCCAGGTGATAGAAGGCCTTGTTGAAGACCCCCGAGCTGTGGTGTACATCCATGCCGGGGTAGTAGCGACTGGCGTGATCGATGGAGGCGCCGTCCCGGCTCGGCTGGATAAAATAGCGCATCGCCTCGGCTTGCTTCATGACGTGCTCACCCATCTTCCAGTTGAAGCTGCCATGGACATATTGCCCCAGGGCGGCGGCCGATACGTCGGAGAAGGATTCGTTGATCCCCCCCGACATGCCCCTGTACTCCAGCCCCGAGTTCTGCTCGGTGAAGCCGTGGCTCACCTCGTGGGCGATCACATCCCAGGTGGCGAGAGGATACATGTAGGCGTTGCCATCGCCGAAGGTCATCTGCCGCCCGTCCCAAAAGGCGTTGCCGTACTGATAGCCGTAGTGCACCCGCATCACCAGCTGTTGGCGCAGGGGGTTGACCCCCAGCCACTCCCGGTAGAGATCGAACACCTTCTGCCCGAAGTAGTGGGCGTCGTTGAGGGGGGAGTAGGCGCCATTGACCGGCCTGGCACTGTTGACGGGACAGCTGAAACGATGGACCTGGCCGCCATACTGCTGATGACCCATATCGATGGTGCGTACCTGGGGAGTCTCCATGCGGCAATCCGGGCTCACCGTCATGGGGCCATAGCTGCTGCCCGGGCTGAAGTCATAGCGCCCGCTCTTCTGGTTACCGCCATAGCCTCTGGCCTCCTGGCGGGTGAGCCCCTCCCATCGATCCAGCACCTCGCCACTGTGGGCGTCGATCAGGGTGAAGGGGCGGGCCAGCCCATCGCCGCTCGGATAGAGGAAATCGACCAGATAGGCCAGACGTGCCTTCTGCTCCCCATCGAGGGTGATCAGGAGGCGGACGTTGGCGGCATCGCCGCCGGCGACACCCTGCTCGGCCTCGGCGATGTCGATGGCCTCTCGCTCACCGAGGGTGGGGGTGGTCGAGTCGATATCCTCGCCGATGGCGGTGACCACCTTCCCTTCCCGCGCCAGCAGCACCCCCTTGCCCGAGCCCTGAACGATGGAGTGGCCGTAGACGGGGATCCCTTGATAGAGCTGCTGCTGCCGGCTCCAGGTCTGGTCGCCGATGGTGAGCCTCTGCTCCTCGCGAAAGGCGAGGGAATCCTTGCCCGTTGGGGCAGCGAAGGGGGTGATAGCCAGGTCGGCGATGTCGATCAGGTCGGCCGCCATCGAGGGGAGTGACAGCAGCAGGACGCCGCAGGGGAAATATTTCATGACCGGTTCCTTATGGTTTGGCACGCATATCCACAGGCAGGAAGGGCCTGCGATGTCGTGGCCGGAATAGACGATACTGGAAACAGAGCGGGTTGCTTATCGGTGACCGACAGCCATATCCCCGCACCTGGTAAAGGGTATTGCCATCGTGAGGCGTGGTAAGTTGAAAGGTGTGTCAATTGACATCGGTAACCCCATGAAATAACAGGGATTGATGAATTGGTGATTAGCTGTTTCTTATATGAACTTACTGCTTTTATTGTTATTTTTTTGCGCTCTGCTCCAGCCCCCTTCGGGCTTGGTTTATTCCCTTTTTATTATTCCTGTGGCATCAGGTCTGACCATTGAGGTGGAGGCGGTTTAATGGTTCGTTTGTCATTATCTCTCTTTCACCCATCTTGATAGTTCCGCTCTAAAAGGCTTGTATTTTCGCCGGTAATATGGGGCGGTGAATGGAAGCCCTCTTTTGGTGGTGGCCTGCGGCAACCGCTATTGGCCAACGCCGCGAAGAGGCCGCTGCGCAGGGCGGTGACGCCCATCGCTTTCTAGGTGGCACCGTCATGTTAAGTTGAGCGGGAGCCCGCGGGCGAGCTGCTTGGGAGATGGCGATGGCGCACTACCTGTATCGACTCACACCGGCCCGGGGCGATCTGTTGGTCACAGGCCCAACCCCGACTGAGGCGGCCCATATCGCCGCCCACTTTACCTATCTGGAGGCGTTGAGCCGGCGCGGTGTGGTACGGCTGGCTGGCCGGACACTGGACGAGGGGCCCGACACCTTCGGCCTGGTGATCTTCGAGGCTGTCGATGAGCCAGCCGCCAGGGCCGTGATGGAGGGAGACCCGGCTGTGGTGCAGGGTGTGATGCTGGCGCGTCTGTGGCCGTTTCGCATCGCCTTGCCATAAGCGACCCCGTGCGGGAAGAGGCGCCCGTCACCACACATACCTTTTTCATCGCTCGGTTCCTTAACGGGTTTATCGGGTGATGCACGGCATCACCCTGTGCCATCACGTTACCCAAGCACAGGGGCGGATACTTATACGGATTGGGGAAAAATGACGCGATTTCCCAAAACAGGGAGCCCCCCCTGGTGTCTTTGGGTGTCGAGCGGTGCCTTGTTGGCTCGCCGGGGGCTAGGGTGTCCCTCCCTTTGGCCGGGGCAGCGACCGGCTAAACCAACTCCTCGGCGCTGGCGATAGTCCAGGCGCTGGAATGGGCGCTAAAGCCTAGCTTGGGGTAATATCCGGTGGCCTGGGGGGCGGCAAGCAGGATCAGCTTGCACCCCTGATGCAGCGCCTCGAGGGTGTGGCGGATCAGCGCCTTGCCGATGCCTCTTGCCTGCATCTCATCGGCGACCGCCAGATCCGACAGGTAGCAGCAGTAGTGAAAGTCCGTCACCGAGCGGGCCACCCCCACCAGCTCTTCTCCCGACCAGGCGGTGATCAGCAGGTCGGCGTGCTCCAGCATGCCGGCTATGGTGGCCGCATTCTCGATAGGGCGCCTGGCCCCCAGGCTGGTGCGTTTGAGCAAGGCGACAAACTGCTCGGCCGTGACGGGGTGGTTGATACGGTAGTCAATATCCATGATGTGGGCTCATCCGTGATGGGGTAACAGAGGGGTGATATGCCCACTCTTTGCACCAAAAGGCAAGAGGGAGGCCGCGCCGCTAAGGGGCGAAGAGTGGAGCCCCCTTCAATCCGCCGAGGGGAGGGTACTGTGTCAGAAGCGCTCAGTAGCGGCTTCGATGCATCAAGTCTTAGCAAGGGCATCAGCGGGGCAGGGTATTGGCTCCCCCTTCAATCCGCCGAGGGGAGGGCGCAAGGTCAGGGACGATCAGTGGCTACATCAATGCATCCCGTATCGGTAAGAGTATCCGTGGGGCAGGGTATTGGTTCCCCCTCTGATTCGCCGAGTTGAAGCCATCAGGCCAGGTCGCGAGACAGGGATGTCGAGCGAGGGGCGGCGGTCCAAGGATGGACCGTCGGCGCGTGCCGTCGGCCTGATGGCTGAGGCGAGGGTACTCGACGAAGGAGAGCGAATCAGCGGGGGTGGCCTTTCTTTTGGTGACTTTTCTTTGGCTACGCAAAGAAAAGTCACTCGCCACAGCCCGCAGGGCGGGCGAAACCCTTTCGAGGGCAGCGCCCTCGCATGCAGGGTGCCCGTCGTAGGCAAGGAGCTCGACCGAGCTCCTCCTGGTGGGCGGGCGAACCCCCCATGCGGCGCAGCCGCATCAAAGGGCATGCCACAGGCAAGGAGCTTGGCCGAGCGCCTCCCGTGTTCGGCGTAGCCGCAAATGCCCAAGGCGCAGAAATAAAAAGGCGCGGTCGATACCGCGCCTCCTGGGTCAAGGCGTCGTTCAGGCGCCACTCTTTCTCGGGTTGAGGGAGAGGATCCGGGTCTTGCTGACCTTGTGGCGGTAGATCTCGCGCAGATAGAGGACCGCCTTCTTGACGCATTCGCGGCTGAGGCGAATGTCGTTGATGGAGACATACTTCTCCTTCTCGCGAATCAGCTCCCGGTACTTCTTCTCGTACATGGGCTTGATGGCGTACCAGTTGGTGTCGAGGATCTTGGCCGGGTTCTCGAACTCGTTGAGCATGTCGTCCAGCGCTTCGGCATCCCACTGGTCATCCTGGATCAGATCGAGGATCGCCTTGTCGAGGTGATCGTCGAAGCGGTAGTGATCCCGGGCGAAGCAGCGCTTGATAAAGGCGACGATCAGGGTAAGGAAGTCATCGCTCAGGCAGGGGCTCTTGACGATCAGGGTGGTCAGGGAGATGTTGGCCGAGGCACCGATCACCAGGGCGTAGCGCTTGAGGGTGGTGTTGGGGAAGAGCCCGTTGAGATGAGACTTGAGCCGGTTGAGATCCACGTAGGAGAGCTTGTACTCCTTGGGCAGGGAGATGATCGAGACGATGGAGGAGCAGTTCTTGAAGAAGTGCAGATCGTTGAGGCGGGTCGGGTTGTGACCGCTTTGCACATAGTCGTCCAGATACTCCTGATAGTGCTCCGCCTCGATGGGGAGCAGGCTGATCCCCTCGATGGCCTGGGTGGTCTTGTTGAAGTGGGGCAGCTGGATGGAGCGGGTGAAGAGATCGTCCACGTTCAGCCCCCCCTCCCGGTCGAACAGCCCCTCCTCGGGGGAGACCGACTCCGCATAGGCGACGGCGACCGGCCCGGCCAGGCTCATGAAGAGGTCGTTGGCATCGAGGCGGATGGTCTCGCTGATGTCGATGCCGGCGCGGCGGAAATAGTTCTCGTCGTAGTCGGTGGTGACGGCCTGGGCGGTCAATATGTTGAAGATCTGCTGGGAGATGTACTGGTTGGCGTACTTCTCCATGGTGTTGACGTCTACATGCTGGATATCCCCGTCGTCGCTCTGCTCGGCGTAGCGCATGATGTCGTTGGAGATGAGCATCATGGCGTTCCAGGGGCGGATCCGCTGCAGCATGGTGGTATCTCCCGACACCTCGTTGTCGAAGTGATAGGAGAAGTCCCACTCCTCGGAGAGGTATTTGCACAGCAGGCGCCCGGCGTTGATATGCAGTGCTTCGGAGATCTCGATGCCCCGATCGCAGATGTTGGGCAGGATGCAGATCCCGCTGGTGAAGATGGGGTCGAACATGAAGTGTTCCCCGAGGGAGAGGGGCTCTTGCTCCTCTGACGGGGGGGAGAAGGTCTTGCTCATGTAGGAGTACTGCTGGGCCAGCCCGAACTCGGAGGCCATGCCCGAGCCGGTGCCACCGCCGGCGCTGAAGATGTAGAAGTAGAGACGAGACTGGTTGGCCTTGATGCCGCACGAATCCACCAGATAGGTGTGGATGGCCTGCCACTGGGAGTTGGAGAAGTAGTGGGGGCTCTTGTTGAGGATGATCTTGGCCAGGTACTGACCGAGGATGGGGGCGTTACCGGCGCCCCCCGCATGGATCTCGGAGAGATCCATGACCCGCATCTTGGCGTAATCACGCAGAAACCCCCCCTCACCCCCGCGGTTGGAGTGGCGAATTCGACCGTCGATGTCCTTGTCGAGGTCTCCCAGCATCACCATGGGCTCGATCAGAAAGACGGGGCGGGCGCCGTGATGGGGCAGGCGCAGGTTGCGACGGATCCAGCGCACCGGGCCAAACTCCTTCTCTCGCTTGCGCTGCTCTTCGCTATTGAACTCGTTGAGGTAGAAGCTGCGCGCGTTGTAGACCAGAGAGGCCACATCCTGGGCTATGTTGGAGCCGCATCGCCCCAGGCCGACCAGGCAGACAGAAGGGAAACTGTGAGGGGGTTGAGAGGTCTCTTCAGCGCCCCCCGGTACGGTGGGAAAGACCGCCTGGCGAAGCTGTTCGAGGTTATCGAGAATGCGGGCGAGATCCCCTTCCGTGTAGTAGAGATAGCGGTTACCGGTCGGGGCCGGCTCGACCATGCCTTCGCCGGGCAGGTGATCGGTGTGCTCTGTCATGAATTGGCGTCCTCTGCATCTGGGAGTGCATATAAATCAGCAACTTTGCGCTGCCTGTTAACCTTAGTCGAAGAATCGGGAGGACGTCGGTCCGACTCGTGACTGATCCCCAAATGCAAACGGCGACCCAGGGGTCGCCGTCATCTGCCACGCCGTTTATTTGGCCAGCATCATCATCATGCCCGGCAGGGCGAAGAAGAGTCCCAGCACATAGCCCATGGCCAGCAGCTTGTTCTCGCTGCCCACCTCGGCCAGCTTCTCGGCGGCACGCACCGGCAGGTCGCGCAGGAAGGGCAAGCCATAGATAAAGAGGACGCCGAAGATGTTGAACAGCACGTGCACCAGGGCCACGGTCAGGGCCAGGTGAGCACCCTCACCCGTGATGGCGGTCGCCGCCAGCAGGGCCGTGATGGTGGTGCCGATATTGGCGCCCAGGGTGAAGGGGTAGAGCTGGCGGGTGGTGAAGACACCGCCGCCGGCCAGGGGGATCATCAGGCTGGTGGTGGTGGAGGAGGATTGCACCATGATGGTCACCAGGGCTCCGGAGGTGATACCGGCGATCGGGCCACGGCCCAGCGCCTTGTGCAGCAGCTCCTTGGCGCGGCCCACCAGCACGGAGCGCAATACCTTACCGAGCCAGGTGACGCAGCCGAGGATCAGCAGAATACCGATGGCGATGGTGGCCAGGGCCGGGCCCTTGCCGGGCAGGAAGGCGGTGATCCCGTCGATAAGATCCATGGCCGGTGCGGTCAGGGGCTTCATAAAGTCCATCCCCTTCATGGAGAGGTTGCTGCTGCCCACCAGCAGGTTGGCGAGGGCCTCTGCGCTGTGGGAGAGCAGGCCGAAGGCGAGCTCCAGGGGCAGGAAGATGGCTACGGCCATCAGGTTGAAGAAGTCGTGCACGGTCGCGGCGGCGAAGGCACGGCGAAACTCCTCGCGGTTGCGCACATGGCCCATGGAGACGATGGTGTTGGTGATGGTGGTGCCGAGGTTGGCACCCAGCACCATGGGGATGGCCATGGCCATGGGCAGGCCACCGGCGACCAGGCCGACGATGACCGAGGTGACCGTGCTGGACGATTGCACCAGGGCGGTGGCCAGGATACCGAGCAGCAGGGCCACGAAGGGGTTGCTGGCGAAGGCGAAGATCTGGGCGGCCCCTTCGGCGCCACCGGAGAAGCCCTTGAAGCCGTGGGAGACGGCGGCGACGGCGACCAGGATGAGATAGACCAGGGCAATGACGCTGGCCCAGTTGAGCAGTTGGCCGTAAGAACGGTGCTGGACTTGGGACTGGGTGTGTTCGCTGTGCATTGAAGCCTCTTGGGACGGTCGGGCCGTCGGGTAGCTGAAGTCGGGCGCATTACAGCAGGGGTTTATGACGCTTTTATTACACTTTGACGTTTTGATGATGGTTCGATGACATTTTCTGGCGGCTCGACGGGGCCCCGGCTCATCCATCACGCCGGCGGGATTGCATCCTGTCATCGCCCCCTCTAGGCTGGCGGTTTTCCTACCCTGATGGAGTCTCGCGATGCGATACCTGATGATCCCTCTGTTGCTGGTGATGGGCACTGCCCAGGCGAATCTGCTCAAGCCCGACTGTACCCTGGAGAAGGTGGCCAAAAATGGGGCGATGAATGCTGCCGTCGGGGTGAAAGGTCGCTGTGATGCAGAGGACCTGGTCGAGCAGAAGAGTGAGCAGGCCAGGAAAGAGGTGAAGGCGGTCAAGGAGGGGGCCGGGGACAAGATAGAGGCGGGGCACGAGAAGCTGGAGAAGGTCACCGACAAACCGCTTCGCTCGGCCGAAGAGGCCCTGACTCGGCAGTGAAGAGAGGGGGCTGGCACCCCCTCTCATGACAGGGCGGCATGCGAAGTGACTCACTCTGCGAGCCGCGGCTTGCCCTGTCAGAAGTGATAGCGGTCTACTCCTGCCTCAATCCAGGATTTGAGCGAGCCGGGCTCCTCCTGAATCGCCGAGATGGCCTCCTTTGTGTGAGGAGTGCCGCTTGCATCGAGGGCTAAACCCATCACCTTGCCATCCTCCAGTTTCAGGTGGTAACCCAGTGGCACCTCCATCGTCAACCCGTTGCAATCGAACTCTTCACAGACCCGGGTGATCTTGACCACTTTGCGTGTGAGTGCTCCATCGTTGAAAAAGAGATAATCGACTGGCTGCCCGTCGAGCAGCTTGGTGATGTGGCGTACGGAGTCGGCGGTAAAAATAATCATGATAACTAGCCTGTATCTAACAAAAACGGGTCGGCCGAACCGGGGATCGGAAGCGGGGACCTGGGGGTGAACATGTTGCGAGATGGTAATTAATCGGAGACTGAGGTGTCGCCGTTGTGTGCATTTTTGTGGGTAAATGAGAAAGGTTCTGTTCAGGTCCTTTTTTCATCCCTGCTGATGTCTCCAGTGTGCAACTCGGATTGCCTGTACGAGACGCCATCATCCCCGGGGGCCGGAAGAGGACAAGATAGCCGTTTATTGGACACCGGGATGTCACCGGGCATCGTCTTTTTATGAAAAAGAGGCCGCTGCCGATATCGAGCCGTGTTGGAAAGGATCGGGGATGCCAGAGGGCGCAATGAAAACGGCGACCAGAGGGTCGCCGTTGTTATCAGAGGGAGTCCCTTAGCGGGCATCCAGCTCTTCGTACTGACGAAACGGGACACGAAACACGGCCAGACGCAGGAACAGGTAGGTGGCGCCGATACCAGCCCAGATGAGGCCCAGTTCGAGTGAGCTCTGCTCCAGATTGATCCACAGGGCCCCGATGGTGGCGGCGCCCAGCAGCGGCAGCAGCAGATAGAGCAGGTGATCTTTCAAGCTCTTGTTACGCTTCTCGCGCACCCAGAACTGACCGATCACCGAGAGGTTGACGAAGGTGAAGGCCACCAGGGCACCGAAGTTCACCAGCGCCAGCGCCATGTCCAGATCGAACGACACGGCGGAGAGGGCCAGGGCGCCCACCATCAGCACGTTGATGGCCGGGGTGCGGTATTTGGGGTGGATGTAGCCGAATACCCGCTCCGGGATCATGCGATCGCGCCCCATCACATAGAGGATGCGCGACACGCCGGCGTGGGCGGCCATGCCGGAGGCCAGCACGGCTACCGTGGTGCACACCAGTACCACGCTCTGGAACAGGGTGCCGCCCACGTAGAGGGCGATCTCCGGCAGCACGGCGTCCGGCTCCCTGAAGCGGGCCAGATCCGGGAAATAGAGCTGCAGACAGTAGGAGACCACCACGAAGATGACGCCGCCGATGAGGGCGGTCAGTACGATCGCCTTGGGAATCACCTTGCCGGCATTGGGGGTCTCTTCACTAAGAGAGCTCAGGCCGTCGAAGCCGAGGAAGGAGAAGCAGAGGATGGTGGCACCGGTAAAGAGCGGCACCATGCCGGCCGACTCAAAGTGGAACGGCCGGCTGCTCACCAGGGTGGCGGCCCCTTCGCCGTGATAAATGCCCCAGCCCATCAGGCCGATAAAGACGGTGATGATGGCCAGCTGGATGAGGACGATGGCGCCGTTGAAGTTGGCCACCAGGTTGATGCCGCGCAGGTTGAGGAAGGTCATCACGGTCACCAGAGCGAAGATGAAGACCCAGGGCTCGATCCCCGGAAACAGGGCGCTTAGATAGATCTTGGCCAGCAGGATGTTGATCATCGGCATGAACATATAGTCGAGCAGGGAAGACCAGCCGACCATGAAGCCGATGTAGGGGTTGAACACCTTCTGGGCGTAGGTATAGGCAGAGCCTGCGGAGGGGAACTTGCGCACCAGGTGGCCGTAGCTGAAGGCGGTGAGCAGGATGCCGCCCAGCGCCAGCAGGTAGGCGGTGGCGACGCGACCGTCGGTGATCTCGCCGACGATGGCAAAGGTATCGAACACGGCCATGGGGGTCAGATAGGCCAGACCCATGACGATCACCTGGACCAGGGTCAGGGTCTTGAGCAGCTTGGCGCCTTGTGCAGCCATTATCGGGTCTCCTCCGTGCTCTCTCCCGTCAGGGAGATGAATCGGGTGCGGCAGGGGGCCGCCTGGAGATCGTGAGCGCCGGGGAGGCGCAGGCCGGCACATTCCGGCACAAAAGCAGTAAAACGCCCCATTTATTCCTCATCTACAACGAGAGATTGCAGCCAATCTCGGTATCACTTCCGGAACGGTTCCGGCCTCTTGGGTGGTGGTCTTGGTCCCATAAAAGAAAGAACCGATGCCGGTTGGGCATCGGTCCTTCGATGGGGGGCGTATTGTGCATTCGCAGGGGTGGGCAGACAAGCAAAAATGGGCGCCAGATCGCATTTTTCCGCCCCTCCCGGGAGGGGGAAACGAACAAGGAGCCCGCAGGCTCCTTGTGGTCGATTTATTGCACTGCCTCGGCCTCTTCGCGCGCCCGGAACGGGATGCGGAATACCGCCAGCCGCAGGAACAGATAGATAACGCCGAGGGCGGCCCAGATCAGCCCGAGCTCGAAGGAGGCGGGCTCCAGATTGAGCCAGAGCACCCCGATACAGGCCGCACCGCACAGGGGCAGCAGCAGGTAGGTCAGATGGTCTTTCAGCGTCTTGTTGCGACCCAGCTTCACATAGAAGTGGGCAATCACCGCCAGGTTGACGAAGGTGAAGGCCACCAGGGCGCCGAAGTTGATCAGGGCCAGGGCGATCTCCAGGTCAAAGGAGACGGCGGAGAGGGCCAGCACGCCCACCAGCAGCACGTTGCAGGCCGGGGTCTGCCACTTGGGATGGACATAAGAGAAGAAGCGGCGCGGCAGGGCGCGATCACGCCCCATCACATAGAGCAGGCGGGAGACGCCCGCATGGGAGGCGAGCCCGGAGGCGAGCACTGCCACCGTGGTGCAGACCAGTACCACGGCCTGGAAGAAGGTACCACCCACGTAGAGGGCGATCTCCGGCAGCACCGCATCCGGATGCTGGAAGCGGGAGATGTCCGGGAAGAAGAGCTGCAGGAAGTAGGAGGTGGAGACAAACAGCACGCCGCCGATCAGCGCGGTGAGCACGATGGCGCGCGGGATCACCCGATCCGCATCCGGGGTCTCTTCCGAGAGGGTGCTGATGGCATCAAAGCCAAGAAACGACAGGCAGAGGATGGAGGCGCCGGTCAGCAGCGGGCTGATGTGCATCTGCTCGGAGAAGAAGGGGCGGCTGCTGGCCAGGGTGCCGAGCCCTTCGCCGTTATAGACACCCCAGGCGATAAGAGCGATGAAGACGGCGATGATGCTGAACTGCATCATGACGATCAGGCTGTTGAAGTTGGCCACCAGCTTGATGCCGCGCAGGTTGAGGGCGGTCATCACGGCGGCCAGGCCGAAGATATAGGTCCAGGGCTCCACGTTCGGGAACAGGGCCTCCAGATAGATCTTGGCCAGCAACATGTTGATCATGGGCATGAACATGTAGTCGAGCAGGGAGACCCAGCCCACCAGAAAGCCCACATAGGGGTGAAACACCTTCTGGGCATAGGTGTAGGCGGAGCCTGCCGACGGAAACTTGCGCACCAGATGGCCATAGCTCAGGGCGGTGAAGAGCATGCCGATCAGGGCAAACAGATAGGCAGTGGGAACGTGCCCTTCGGTGATCTCGGTGACGATGCCGAAGGTATCGAAGACGGCCATGGGAGTCAGATAGGCGAGGCCCATGATCACCACGTGCCACAGCTTGAGGGTCTTCTTCAGACCGACCGGTTGGGTCGCCATCATGCTTTCTCCTCGCAAAGGTTCCGGGCAGAACCTTTCACAAACATACCCGGGAAGCGGATCCCGGCATCGGGGGCGCCAGGATGGCGCAAACCGGCGTGGGCCGGCAGGAAAGCAATGATATTCCCCATGATGTTCCTCACTAAACAGCGGGTGTCGTGAGATTGCTGCCAATCTCGCTATCTTTTCCGGTTGATGCCGGCCTCGTTATGGATTTGTGTACCGCAAAAAAAGAACCGGTGTACGACTCGACACCGGCTCTTTCTGCGGTGGCGCATTGTGCATTCGTGATGCCCCCTTGACAAGCACAAAAGGGGGCGAAAATGCATTTTTTTGCAGTGGTAAGCGGTCACTTTCACGCTGGTCAGGCCAGCGCGGCCTCCAGGGATTGCTCCAGGATGGCCAGCCCCTCTTCCAGCAGTGCGACAGGGGCCGTCAGGGGGGCCAGGAAACGGATAACATTCGCGCGAACCCCGCATGAGAGCAGGATAAGACCGCGCTTGCCCGCCTCGGCCACCAGGCGCTTGGTGAGATCGGGATCCGGCTGGCCGGCATCCCCGTTTTTCACCAGCTCCATGGCCACCATGGCGCCGGGGCCACGAATTTGACCTATGCAGTCAAAACGCTCGCCTATGCGATGCAGCCGGCTCTTGATCAGCTCGCCCTGGGCCTGGGCCTTCTGGTTGAGCTGCTCTTCCTCGAGCACATCGAGTACCGCCAGGGCGGCGGCGCAGGCGATGGGGGAGCCGGCATAGGTGCCGCCGAGACCGCCCGGCTTGGCGGCGTTCATCACCTCGCTCTTGCCCACCACGGCCGAGAGGGGGAAGCCCCCGGCCAGGCTCTTGGCCAGGGTCATGATGTCCGGCTCTATGCCGCTGTACTCGGTGGCGAAGGTCTTGCCAGTGCGGCAGAAGCCGGTTTGTATTTCGTCGCAAATAAGCAGGATGCCGTGCTGGTCGCAGACCCGGCGCAGGGCCTGCAGGAAGCTTGGAGAGGCGGGGTAGAAGCCCCCTTCACCCTGTACCGGCTCTATGATGATGGCGGCGACCCGGGCCGGCTCGATGTCGGCGGCGAAGAGCCCCTCCAGGGCGGTGAGGGCACTCTCCTCGCTCACCCCCAGATAGTCGGCCGGGAAGGGGAGGTGGTAGACCTCACCGGGGAAGGGGCCAAAGCCCACCTTGTAGGGAACCACCTTGCCGGTGAGGGCCATGCCCATCATGGTGCGACCGTGAAAGCCCCCCTTGAAGGCGATAACGCCGCTGCGTCCGGTGTGGGCGCGGGCTATCTTGATGGCGTTCTCCACCGCCTCGGCCCCGGTCGAGAGAAACAGGGTGCGCTTGGGGGTGGGGCCGGGTACCAGGGCATTGAGCCGCTCGGCAAGCTCGATGTAGCCCGGGTAGGGGGTGACCTGGAAGCAGGTGTGACTGAATTTCTCCAGCTGATCGCGCACCGCGGCGATCACCTTGGGATGGTTGTGGCCCGTGTTGAGCACGGCGATGCCGGAGGCGAAGTCGATATAGCGCTTGCCCTCCACATCCCACAGCTCTGCGTTGCTGGCGCGCTCGATAAAGGCGGGCAGCAGGGTGCTCACGCCCTGAACCACGGCGGCCTCACGGCGGGCCTGCCACTGTTGGTTGCTCGATTGACTCATGATTCCTCCCTGAATGCTCGGGGGCCCTCGCCCCCGGCAGATGTCGTGGTGAATTAGCGGATGCCGCCAAAGCAGAGATATTTGGTCTCAAGGTACTCTTCGAGTCCCTCTGCTGCCCCTTCGCGGCCCAGACCCGACTCCTTGATGCCACCGAAGGGGGCCAGCTCGGTGGAGATGATCCCCTCGTTGATGCCGACCATGCCATATTCGAGGCGCTCGGCCACTCGCCAGACCCGGGCGATGTCACGGCCATAGAAGTAGCAGGCGAGGCCATAGGGGGTGTCGTTGGCCAGGGCGATGGCCTCCTCTTCACTCTCGAAGCACACCACAGGGGCGACCGGACCGAAGATCTCCTCATCCAGGATGGGATTGCCGGGGCGGACGCCGGTCAGCAGGGTCGGGGCATAGAAGAGCGCACCGGCGTCGTGGCGACTCCCCCCGCATACCAGGTGGGCGCCGGCATCCCGGGCCGAGGCGACCAGGCTCTCGACCTTGTTGATGGCGGCCGGGTTGATGAGGGGGCCAATTTGGACCCCGTCGCCCATGCCATCGCCCACCCTGAGGGCGGCGATGGCAGCCTGGAAGCGCTCGATGAACTGATCGTGCACCCCGGACTGAACCAGGATGCGATTGGCGCAGACGCAGGTCTGGCCTGCATTGCGAAACTTGGAGGCGATGGCGCCGGCGACGGCGGCGTCGAGATCGGCATCATCGAAGACGATAAAGGGGGCGTTGCCACCGAGCTCCAGAGAGAGGCGCTTCATGGTGTCGGCGCACTGGCGCATCAGCTGTTTGCCGATGCGGGTGGAGCCGGTGAAGGAGAGCTTGCGCACCAGGGGGTTGGCGGTGAGTTCGCTCCCCACCTCGCTGGCATGGGCCGAGGTGACGATGTTAATGACGCCGGCCGGGATGCCCGCCTGCTCGGCCAGGGCCGCCAGGGCCAGGGCACACAGGGGGGTCTCGGCGGCGGGTTTGATGACGATGGTGCAACCGGCGGCCAGCGCCGGACCCGCCTTGCGGGTGATCATGGCGATGGGGAAGTTCCAGGGGGTGATGGCGGCGACCACCCCGACCGGTTGCTTGATGGTAGCCAGGCGGCGATCCGCGCTAAAGCCCGGTATGGTGCGGCCATAGGCGCGCTTGGCCTCTTCGGCAAACCACTGGATGAAGCTGGCCCCGTAGGCCACCTCACCGCGTGCCTCGGCCAGGGGTTTGCCCTGCTCGCAGGTCATGATGCGGGCCAGCTCTTCGCCGTTCTCTGTGATGGCCTGGAACCAGGCTTGCAGTCGGTTGCCCCGCTCCTTGGCGGTGAGGGCCGCCCAGGGTCCCTGGGCCCGGTGGGCCGCCTCGATGGCGCGGCGGGTATCCTCACCGTTCATATCGGGCACCTGGGTGATGACGGCGCCGCTGGCGGGGTTGAGAACATCCAGAGTGCGGCCGCTGGCGGCCGGGCACCAGTGGCCATCCAGATAGGCCTGGGACTTGATGAGGGTATGCTGCATGGTGGGAAACCTCAGGTTGTTTTCAAAATCCAGTTGAGCTCGAGTTCGGTGACGTGGCGCTCGAACTGGAGCAGCTCGTCATTTTTGCAGATGTAATAGATGTGGCAGAACTCCTCCCCCAGATAGCGCTTGAGGACATCGCACTCCTCGAAGGCGGTCAGGGCGTCGCTCATGCGGAAGGGGAAGCTGTCGCCCTCGACGATGAGGCCGTTGCCCACCACGGGAGGCGGGGGTTGCAGCCGGTTGTCGAGGCCGTGTTGCAGTGCCGCCAGCACGGTGGCCACCACCAGATAGGGGTTGGCATCGGCGCCGGCCACCCGGTGCTCGATGCGCCTGTCCTGGCGATCGCCGCAGGGGATGCGCAGGGCCACGGTGCGGTTGTTGTGACCCCAGGAGGCGTGCAGGGGCACATACATGCCGGGCTGGAAACGGCGGTAGGAGTTGACGTTGGGAGCGAGCAGGGCGATGGAAGAGGGGAGCAGGTCTATCATGCCCGCCACCGCATGGAGCAGCAGGGGCGAGTCGTCCCCCTCGGCGTCGGAGAAGAGGTTGTTGCCCTGTTTGTCGACGATGCTGATATGGATATGCATGCCGCTGCCCGCCTGATCCGGGTAGGGCTTGGCCATAAAGGTGGCCTCCATCTCGTGGCGCTCGGCCACCCCGTGGATGAGGCGCTTGAGGGCCAGGGCCTGATCGCAGGCGGCCAGCACGTCATCGGTATGGCGCAGGTTGATCTCGAACTGACCCGGGGCCGCCTCGGCCACGGCCCCGTCGAGGGGCAGGCCCTGCTGCTCGGCCACCGAGTGAACCTCTTGCAGGAAGTCGTCGAAGTCGTTGAGGTTGTCCACCGAGTAGACCTGGGCACCGATGTCCCGGCGCTGGGTCACCGGTGAGCAGGGGGGTTGGATGCGTCCATCCTCATCCCGCTCCCGGTCGATGAGATAGAACTCCAGCTCCACCGCCACCACCGGGTGAACGCCCTGGGCCTTGAGGGCCTCCCATTGGCGCTTGAGGATGTTGCGCGGCTCGATATTGAGGGCACTCTCGTCGTCGTCGAGCATGGTGAGCAACATCTGCCCGACCCGCTCCGGGTCGCTCGCCGCCGGCATCAGGGTGCCGGGAATGGGGATACAGCGGTGGTCGGGTTCGCCCAGATCCTGACCAAGCCCCGCCTCTTCAACCGTATTGCCGTTGATATCGAGGGCAAACACCGAGACGGGGAAGTAGCAACCCTTCTCGAGCTTTTCCAGGGAACCAATGGGAATGCGCTTGCCGCGGAGTATGCCGTTCAAGTCAGGCAACAACATATCCATATATTGCAGATCGGGGTTTTGCTGGAAGAAGGCGGCCGCCTCTTCCATGAACGGACTTCGCACGCCGTCCCTGGTCGTGTCTGTCATAGATCACCTTCATCGACTGTCAAAAATATTGAGCATGATATGACCTTAAGATGGCGGCAAATGTTTTGCAAGTGTTAAATATATTTGAAATTTTGGGGGGCGCCATGCTAGAAATGAGCCTATTCGGGGGCCTTGAGTGGGTAGTGCTCTGCCAAGGGTGTGCAGAATACTGAACATTCGGCCCGTTGGATATAGCGAACATGGGCCGCAGGTTCGGCCCGCAAGGACAAGGGATATGACCGAACATGTGAAGAGCTTCTACGCCGCCAGTGCCAACCCCCATGCGCCCTGGCCCACCCTGACCGGTGATCAGGAGTGCGATGTCTGTGTGGTGGGCGGAGGCTATACCGGCCTCTCCAGTGCCCTGCACCTGGCCGAGCGGGGTTATCAGGTGGTGCTGCTGGAGGCGGCACGCATCGGCTTTGGGGCCAGCGGCCGCAACGGGGGGCAGATAGTCAACTCCTACAGTCGCGACATCGACACCATAGAGCGCAACTGCCCACCGGAGCAGGCTCGCCTGCTCGGGAACATGTTGTTCGAGGGGGGAGATATCATCCGCGAGCGGATCGAGCGCTATCAGATCCAGTGTGACTTCCGTCAGGGGGGGGTGTTTGCCGCCGATACCGAGAAGCAACTGCACGAGCTCAAGGCCCAGAAGGAGCGTTGGGGGCGTTGGGGCAACGATCAGATGGAGCTGCTCGACAAAGAGGGGATCCGCGATGTGGTTCAGACCGAGCGCTACGTGGGCGGCCTGCTCGACAAGCGGGGAGGCCACATCCATCCCCTCAACCTGGCCCTGGGGGAGGCAGAGGCGATCCGCAGCCTGGGAGGCCGCATCTTCGAACAATCTCCGGTGACCGATATAGTGCCGGGGGAGCGGGTGCTGGTGAAGACCGCGCAGGGGACGGTGAAGGCCCGCTTCGTGGTGGTGGCCGGCAACGCCTACCTGGGCAATCTGGTGCCCGAGCTTGCCGCCAAATCGATGCCGTGTGGCACCCAGGTGGTGGCCACCGAGGTGCTGGGTGAGGAGCGGGCACGCGAGCTGCTGCCTCAAAACTACTGTGTCGAGGATTGTAACTATCTGCTCGACTACTATCGCACCACAGGGGATCACCGTCTCATCTACGGGGGGGGCGTGGTCTATGGGGCACGGGATCCGGCGGATATCGAGCGCCTTATCATGCCCAAGCTGCTCAAGACCTTCCCCCAGTTGGCCGGGGTCAAGGTGGAGTACACCTGGACCGGTAACTTCCTGCTGACCCTGTCGCGCCTGCCCCAGTTTGGCCGCATTGGCAGCAACATCTATTACATGCAGGGTTACAGCGGCCACGGGGTCACCTGCACCCATCTGGCCGGCAAGCTGCTGGCCGAGGCCCTGGCCGGTCAGGCCGAGCGTTTCGATGCCTTCGCCCGCCTGCCCCACTACCCCTTCCCCGGCGGGCGGCTGCTGCGAGTCCCCCTCACCGCCATGGGGGCCGTCTGGTACAGTCTGCGCGACAGCCTGGGGGTCTAATCCCTCAATCATGAAGAAGGCCACCCAGGGGTGGCCTTCCTCTTTTTATACAGGAACGCGGGAATCAGACCCTGACACTGGCGGGAGGGGATACCGGCTCTGTTGCAGGTGTGGTCGAAGCAAGGGCATCGGCGAAGGCCAGCAAGGTACTGAGGGCCTGGTAGAGGGCCACGCCATCCATATCTTTTAGGGCGTGCTGGCTCCAAGCGATAAGATGATTGTCTGGCGACAGGCCGACTCGGGGATGATTGCAATGTTCCGAGAAGAGGTTTCTCTGCAACAGAGTCACCGCTTGTTGCTCATTCTCCAGCGGTTGTACTCGGGCAAACATTGCCAATTGATCCTCACCCAGGGGGGCAAGGTGGATCACCTGCTCACCATCGAGGGTCAGACTGGCTATCCCCGCTTCGGCAATCAGTTCGATCCCGAGTTGCTTACCCAGCGCCTCCAGGGTGGCATTAAATCGTTCGCTCATGTTCGCGTCTCTTTACCTGTGATTTGTGGGAGCAAACTACCGAAAAAGCCCCCCCTCCTTTGTCACTCCCTGTCGTCGTTTTATCGCTTTCCGCCATTTTGTAGCAGGGCTAAAAAAAACCGGCCATGACTGAAAAGAGAGATTTGGAAAGCTTCTTATACTCGCGGCTCGACAACATAAGCTGAGGTTCATATGACATTATCTCTTCAAGCCCTGCACTCTAAGGTCACCCAGCTGGCTCAGAACAATGGTGAACTGACCGGTAAATTCAAAAACGATTCTCTTGCCGCCCATAAAGAGGGCTCTTTTCAGGGGCTAACCGTATCGAGCGGAGCCAGACCGACAGAGCGGGCTTTTGCCCAGGAGGTGCTCAAACATCTACAGCATGTCTCTCTTAACGATGGTGAGGTGCGTGGTTTGACTGAGGGAAGCCGCTATGCCCAGAGCAATTTTGAGCTGCATTATGATGGCAAGGGGGTTCAACTTCGTGGATTGCACAGCGATCAGCTCACCCTGAAAGATGCCAAGATTCTGCTTGATGCGGCACTGCGTCAGCAAGGTCGTGAGGAGGCTCCCCCGCTTCCCCCGCGTAGCGCGCCTGTCCGGACCGACCGACCCGCACTGGCCCATCAGCATGAACGTCTGATGGGAACTGCTCCGCGGTTGGTAGCGGCCCCGCCTGCAGATCCTTATGGTTCCGCTCAGAAACAACAGCTCAGCGACCGCCTCAAGGCGCTGCAGGATCAACTCTCACCGGGCAATGATCCTGACCGTTATCAGCAGGGGAGCGGGGTGAATCGCTTCAGAGACATTCAGGCCAACAAGGCGACTGCCGTACGCGAGGATCTCAACGCCAACTATGTGCAGGTCGGGGCCCATCGTTCCATCGCCTGTCAGTATCCGTTGCAGGCTCAACTTGAGAGCCACATGCAGATGCTGTTTGATAACCGGACTCCGGTGCTGGCGGTGTTGGCTTCCGCGAGCGAGATCGACACACCGGGTAACAAGATGCCCGATTACTTCCGTCAGGATGGCCAATATGGCCAGATGAAGGTGAAGTCTGCTCTTCACCACTCCGTCGACTTGGGACGAGGCATCCAGGCTGATGTTTACCATATGACACTCTCTCAGCCCAATTCCGGTAAGAAGGGGATTATGGTGCCCGTGGTACACGTAAGCAATTGGCCGGATAAGCAAGCGGTAGGGACTGACGTTAGCGATAACCTGGCGAGGCTTCTTGAACAGACCACTCAGGAAAAGAAGGATATGTACACCAGAGCTGGTAGCTCGGCCGTGGGTGACGACAAGAAGTTACTGCCGGTTATCCATTGCCGCGCCGGGGTAGGACGCACCGGTCAGGTGATTGGGACCATGGCCATGAATGACCCCCGCAATGGGGCTCTGAGTGTTGAAGATGTGGTGGGTGAGATGCGCCAGCATCGAAACGGCATCATGGTTCAGACTCAGGGTCAGCTTGACGAGTTGGTCAATCTGGCTCAGCAGCAAGGGCGTTCTTTGTTGCGTGCCTAAGTGGCAGGAGAAGAGGCCACCCCGGGGTGGCCTCTTCGTTATGGCACCTTTATGGCGCGATCAGGCGGCCTTGGCCAGCGCGACCTCCTGGCTCTTTTTCAGGCGCAGCTTTTTCAGGGCTACCGCCGTGATGCCGGTGATAACGGCACCGGTCACCATGCAGAGCAGGGCCAGCAGGGGCTTGTTCATGGCTCCGAGCAGGGCCACGATGGGGCCGCCGTGGGCGACGCTGTTGGTGATGCCAAACAGGAAGGCCATGACGGCGGCGACCATGCTGCCCAGCACGTTGGCCGGAATGACGGCCAGCGGGTCGCGGGCGGCAAACGGGATTGCCCCTTCCGAGATACCGACCAGGCCCATGGCGCCGGCCGCCTTGCCCGCCTCGATCTCGCTCTTGTCGAAGATGCCGAGCTTGCGACCGAGTACGGTGGCGATGCCCATGCCGAGCGGCGCAACCGGGATGGCGCAGGCCATGGCCCCCATAAACTGGGTCTGGCCGGAGGCAATCATGCCGACGGAGAAGAGGAAGGCCACCTTGTTGACCGGGCCACCCATATCAAAGCCCGCCATGCCCCCGAGCACGATGCCGAGCAGCACCAGGCTACCGCCACTCATGGAGAGGAGCAGGGCGTTGAGGCCGGTCATCATGTCGGCGATGGGGGCTCCGATGATGAAGATAAAGACGGCGGCGATAAAGAGTGAACCGACGATAGGGGCGATCAGGATCGGCACCAGCGGCTGCACCATCTTGTGGTAGCTGCGGGTCGCAATCCAGCGCACCAGGTAGCCGACCAGGAGGCCCGCGATGATGGCACCGATAAAGCCGGTACCGGCATCGGCTCCGTAGAAGCTGCCATTGTTGGCGATCCAGCCGCCGATAAAGCCCGGCGCCAGGGCCGGACGATCACCGATGGCATAGGCGATATAGCCAGCCAAGATGGGGATCATCAGGGTAAAGGCGGCCACACCCACGTTGAGGATCTGGTTCCACATGCTCCCTTCCGGGATCTGCATGCCCGCCGGTGTCGGCACGCCGCCGATGGCCAGGGCCAGGGCGATAAGCAAACCGCCCGTCACGACAAACGGAATCATATGGGAGACACCGTTCATCAGATAGCGGTAGAGATCCGAACTGCCGCTGCTGCTCTTCTCCTCGCTCTTCTTGGTTCCGCCAGCCACGTGGGCGGGAGCCTTGAGCGCCTGTTCGATCAGCCCCTTGCCATCCTTGATGGGGGCCTTGACCCCGGTCTTGACCAGGGGCTTGCCGGCGAAGCGATCGAGATCCACCTGCTTGTCGCAGGCGACTATGATGGCGCTCGCCCGGGCGATCTCCTCGGTGCTGGGGGCATTCTTTACCCCGATGGAGCCGTTGGTCTCCACCTTGATGGCGTATCCCAACTCGGCTGCCGCCTTCTCCAGGCACTCGGCCGCCAGATAGGTGTGGGCCACGCCGGCGGGGCAGCCGGTCACCCCGATAAGAAAGCCCTGATCGGCGCTGCCGGTAGCCTGCTCCTGCTTCTCGGCGAGCAGCAGGGCCAGGGCCTGGTCCGCATCCTTGGCCTGCATCAGGCGCTCGACAAAGCCCGGCTCGATGAGCTTGGACGAGAGTTCGGCCAGTACCTCGATATGGTGGTTGGCCCCACCGGCGGGGGAGGCGATCATGAAAAAGAGGCGTGATGGCTGGCCATCTTCGGCGCCATAGTCGATCCCCTGGCGGCTGATGCCGATGGCCACGGCTGGCGTGATGACGGCGCCGCTCTTGGCGTGGGGCAGGGCGATCCCCTCCTCGAAGCCGGTGTTATCGAGCTCTTCCCGAGCCCAGAGATCGGCGACAAACTGCTGCTCGTCCCCAATTTTCCCCTGCTCCTTGAGCATGCGGGCCATCTCGGTGAAGACCTCTTCCTTGCTCCCGGCGGCCAGATCCAGACAGATCAGCTGCCGGTTGATCAATGTGGTGATCATGACGCTCTCCCCTCTCGTGTGCAGTACGCGTGAATCGTTTTTCTCGAGCCTATTATTTCGCGCCAGGGGGGGGGTAAAAAATCGCATATTCGTGCCGTTAACTGGATTTTTGTGTCATTTGTCCGTGGCTGTGATCCAGGTCGCAACCATAGTGGTAGCCTCTTATGGTTCCTTTTGATGCTTGTTGCCGACATTAATCAATGAGTTACATCCTGTCACCAGGACGTTTAAGAGCTGGCATGGGCCATGAGCGGCAGGGGAAGGGAAAAGAGAAATTGTAAATTTGTGGCATTTTCAGAGCCGTGGGAGTGTGATCCCGCGCACGGGATTGGCTCGCCAGAGGCGTGCTATGCTGCCCCGTCACCTGCATCAAGGAGTTTCCATGCGCATTGCCATGATTGGCCTCGGCGACATTGCCCAAAAGGCCTACCTGCCCCTGCTCGCCGTCGACGCCCGGGTCACCCCGCTGCTGTGCACCCGTCATCCCGAGACATTGGCACACCTCGGCCGGCAGTATCGTATCCCCGAGCTGTTTACCGACCTGGACGCCTTGCTGGCCGCCCGCCCCGATGCGGTGATGATCCATGCCGCCACCCGGGTCCACGACGAGCTGGCGAGGGCCACCCTGGGAGCGGGGATCCCCACCTTCGTGGACAAACCCCTGTGTGACAGCGCCGAGCAGGCCGAGCGTCTGTGCGAGCTGGCCCTGGCCCGCAACTGTCCCCTGTTTGTCGGCTTTAATCGTCGTTATCTGCCGGCCATGGAGGCGGCGCGCTGCCAGCCACTGACCGAGCTGCACTGGCACAAGCACCGTCACGCCTTGCCGGGCGTCGCGCGAGATTTTGTGTTTGACGACTTTATCCATGTGCTCGATGCCCTCTGTCACTTTGGTGGCGTGCCACAAGGCGAGGTTCATTCGGTGCTGCGCACCTCATCCCGGGACCCACACCTGCTGGCCGCGGTGAGCGTCAGTTGGGAGAGCGACGGGCGCGCCATCGGCGGCAGCATGAACCGCAGTGCCGGGGTCACCGAGGAGCGCATCAGCGCCTATGGAGAGGATCTCTCGCTGCATCTTGAGAGTTGTACCCGCGGCACCCTGGCCCGTGGCGGGGTGGTGCAGCGGCTGGAGCCGGGGGACTGGCAGCCGGTGCTGGCCCAGCGCGGCTTCGCCCCCATGCTCGAGCACTGGTATCGGCAGATCGATGGCGGGGTCGCCGACACCGGGCTTGTCGACTCCTACCTGCATAGCCATCGACTGGCCGAGCAGCTGGTGGCGAGGGCAGCGCGCCTTGGCACCCCAGCTAGAGAGGGCGCTGCCGGCAGCAGGCAGGAACCACGGCTCTGGGGCGCCTGAGGAAGAGAGCAAGGAGCCTTGCCAGCACTCTGCGTGTCAGGGGAGGCCTGCCGGTCTCTACCACTGGGCAGGGGTGATGACGGGGTCTGAGCCAGTGGCGGTGGGGGTAGATATGATCGTTCATGATGGCACTCCAGGATGGGGATGCCTGCATCTTGGTCGGAAAAAAGGTGTAGTAAAATTGAAGAGGTGATAAAAGAAACTACGCCTTTAACGCGACGAGGGGAACATGAGTCAGAGACGGCGTCTGCTGCAGCTTGAGCACAAACTGGGTCCCCTGGGAGAGGGGGAGATCACCCTCGATGAGTTGGCGCAGACCTTTAGCTGTTCCCGCCGCAACATTCAGCTGGTACTGGGCTCTCTGAGCGAGGCGGGCTGGATCCGCTGGTCACCGGGGCGGGGGCGCGGCCATCGGTCACGGATTGCGCTACTGCAGAGCCACCATCGACTCACGATGCAGGAGGCCGAAGCGGCGTGCCAGAGGGGACAGCTCGATCTGGCCATGGCCCTGCTCGAGGAGATTGGGGCCCGGGCCGACTTTGGCCAGCTGCTAGGCCAGATGGTGCAGCGGCGCCGCTGTGTGGACGGCATCATCATCCCCATGGCCTGCCCCATCCTCGAGCTGGATCCGGCCCGAACCAGTAGCAGCAGTGCGCTGCATATTATCGAGCATCTCTACGATGGCTTGCTCGAGGTCTCTCCCCTCGACGGCGCTCTTCAACCTGCGCTGGCACACCACTGGGAGGCGCGGGAAGAGGGGCTCTGCTGGCATTTTTGGCTGCGCAGCGGGGTTCGCTTTCACCACGGCCCCACTCTGGAAGCCGGAGATGTGGTCCGTACCCTCGAGCGGCTGAGGGATCCGGCGAGCCTCTTTTACTCCCTCTATATGCATATCGTTGAGGTGCGGGCCCTCTCGCCGTTAAAAGTGGAAGTGCGTCTGGCCCACCCCGATCCCTTTTTATTGCAGCTGTTGGCCAATCCCCATAGCCGCATCATCGCCGGCGAGGGAAGTCATGACACAGTGGGGCGCTTCACCCCCTTCGGCACGGGCCCCTTCCAGCTGCACCAGCGCAGTGAACATCACCTGATCCTGCATCGTCACGAGCACCATTGGGGGCTCTTGCCACAGCTGGAGCAGATCGAGATCTGGCATCTTCTTCCCTCGGGCCGGCAGCCCAATCTCTGGCTGCATACCAATCCCAGTCAGCACCCGCAAGGGGATGCGGTCAACCAGATCCACGAGACGGCGGGCTGTTTCTATCTCATTTTCCATCACCTGAGCCCCCTCTGGCAGACGGAGGCGCGGCGTCAGGCCCTCTGGCACTATCTGGAGCAGGCTCGGCACCATGCCGAAGAGATGGTGCCCGCCAATTCGATCTTTCCCGGCGGCCATATGCTGCCCCCTCTCTGTCCCGAGCCGCCGACCTGGACACCCCTGGGGCGCCCCCTGCGCATCGCGGCACCCGACAACGAGCGTTGCCGGCGACAGCGCCGCTGGTTGGCCCAGAGCCTGGAGCGGCTCGGCATCGAGTGCGACTGGTTGCCCTTGCCCGAGTCGGGTAGTGAGATGGGGGAGCTTGACGGGGCCGATCTGGTGCTGCTCGCCGAGGTGCTCGACAGTGAGGGGGAGTGGGGTCTCTTCGAGCTGCTTATTTCCAGCTCGGGTATTTCTTTGGCACTGGGTCAGGGGGCGCACAGGCAGATGGCCGCGACCTTGCGCTCACACCTCGCCCGCTGCCGGCCGCAAGAGCGGCTTGCTCTCTTCTTGCAACAGGAGACCCGGCTCTGCAGCCAGTACCGTTATCTGCCTCTCTTTCGCCAGCAGGAGCACGTCATCTTCGACCCGCGTCTGCGCGGGATCCAGGTCAACCATCAGGGGTATTGCTCCTTCCGGCATCTCTGGCTCGACGAGCCCGAACTTGGGGTCAATATCTGTGCTCCACAAGAAGACCCTGGCTCCGGGGGGCGCCTTTAGTTCACCAAGGCTTTGCTCTATAATCGGCGCGCTTTTATCCGGGACGACACCATGATTTCGAAGAACCAACTCAAATTGCTGCGCGCGTTAGGGCAGAAGAAACAGCGCAAGGCGCTCGGCCTCTTTCTGGTTCAGGGTGAGAAGAACGTTCTGGAGCTGGCCAACAGCGACCTGGTGGTCAAACAGATCTTCGCCACCCCCGAGTTTCTCGCCCTGCACGGGCAGGCCTTGCACCGCTACGAGTGCATCGACGCCGACCTTGAGGATCTCACCAAGGCCAGCACCCTGGTCAGCAACAATGCGGCGATCGCCGTGGTGGCCATTCCCGAGGTGGCGGTGCCCAAGGCCAGGGGGCTGATGATTGCCCTCGACGGGGTCTCCGATCCCGGCAATCTCGGCACCATCATTCGCCTGGCCGACTGGTATGGCATCCAGCACATCGTCGCCAGCCAGGACAGCGCCGATCCCTACAACCCCAAGACCATCAGCGCCACCATGGGCAGCTTTGGCCGGGTGCAGGTGAGCCAGGTCGACTTGCCCGACTATCTGGCCAAGGCGGGTCTGCCGGTCTATGGCGCCTTTCTGGAAGGGGAGAGCATCCATCGCACCGCCTTCCAGGCCGAAGGGATCCTGCTGATGGGGAGTGAATCCCACGGCATTCGCGAGCAGGCCGCCCGCTGTGTGACCGACAAGATCACCATTCCCGCCTTTGGCGGCGCCGAGTCGCTCAACGTCGCCATGGCTACCGGCATCATCCTCGATAATATGCGCCGCCAGCATGGCTGACGAGATGCCTCAGGGATAAGAAGTCAGGGATAAAAAAAGCGTCGGTGTTGCCGACGCTTTTTTTGTGAGCTCGCAGCACTTACTGCTTGAGCATGCCGAGCTTGCCCGGCACCCCGTCCCAGCGCTCGGCCTCATCCATCGCCGGCCTGACCTCGGTCAGGTTGGGCCATAGCGTCGAGAGCTCGGCGTTGAGTTCGATAAAGAGGCGATCGTCACCCACCAGCTCGTCTTCCTGGAAGATGGCCTGGGCCGTGCATTCCGGTACACACAGACCGCAGTCGATGCACTCGACCGGGTTGATCACCATGAAGTTCGGTCCCTCATGGAAGGCGTCGGCCGGGCAGACCGCCACACAGTCGGTGTATTTACACTGGATACAGTTCTCGGTGACGACAAACGCCATGACTCTTCGCTCTATTCTGGTTAGCCGCAGCGCACACGCGAAGTACACGCAAAAATGGAGAACGGGGATGATACTGAGCGGCCGCTAAAATTCAACCCGCGCTTTGGCAAGTGTAGCTCTCCCGGTGCCCTCACCCTGCCGCCTGCGCCCCGCGGACATGGATCGACCGTATGACAGGCGGGGGGAATTTTCGTAAAATGCGCGCCATTGTGAGCCGCCACTGTGCTGGTTAGGCCAAGACACCCATTATCCACGAGACATCCCATGATACGTTTAACCGAACTTAAGCTGCCGCTCGATCACGAGGAAGGGGCGCTACTCGACGCCATTGCCGCCAAGCTGGCCATACCTGCCGGGCAGGTGCTCTCCTTTAGCCTGTTTAAACGTGGCTACGATGCCCGCAAGAAGAGCAATATCCAGCTCATCTATACCGTGGATGTGGAGGTGGCCAACCCCGAGCCGCTGCTGGCCAAGTTCAAAAGCGACCCCCAGGTGCGCCCGACCCCGGACATGGCCTACAAGTTTGTGGCCAAGGCCCCTGACAACCTGCAAGAGCGCCCCCTGGTGATCGGTTTCGGTCCCTGTGGCCTGTTTGCCGGCCTGGTACTGGCCCAGATGGGCTTTAACCCCATCATCGTCGAGCGCGGCAAGGAGGTGCGTGAGCGCACCAAGGACACCTTCGGTTTCTGGCGCAAGCGCACCCTGAACCCCGAGTCCAACGTGCAGTTTGGCGAGGGCGGGGCGGGCACCTTCTCCGATGGCAAGCTCTACAGCCAGGTCAAGGATCCCCACTTCTACGGCCGCAAGGTGATCACCGAGTTCGTCGAGGCGGGCGCCCCGGAGGAGATCCTCTATGTGAGCAAGCCCCACATCGGCACCTTCAAGCTGGTGACCATGATCGAGAAGATGCGGGCGAAAATCCTCGAGCTGGGCGGCGAGATCCGCTTTAGCACCCGGGTTGACGACATCCACATGGAAGAGGGGCAGATAACCGGGGTGACCCTCTCCAATGGCGAGGAGATCAAGACGCGCCACGTGGTGCTCGCGGTCGGACACAGCGCCCGCGACACCTTCGAGATGCTCTACGAGCGCGGCGTCTACATGGAGGCCAAGCCCTTCTCGGTCGGTTTTCGTATCGAGCACAAGCAGTCGATGATCGATGCCGCCCGCTTCGGGCCGAGCGCCGGCCACCCGATCCTGGGGGCCGCGGACTACAAGCTGGTGCACCACTGCAAGAATGGCCGCACCGTCTACAGCTTCTGCATGTGCCCGGGCGGCACAGTGGTGGCGGCCACCTCGGAAGAGGGGCGCGTGGTGACCAACGGCATGAGCCAGTACTCGCGTGCCGAGCGCAACGCCAACAGCGCCATCGTGGTCGGCATCTCGCCGGAGCAGGACTACCCGGGGGATCCCCTGGCGGGCATTCGTCTGCAGCGCGAGCTGGAGGCCAACGCCTATGTCCTCGGCGGCGAGACCTACGACGCGCCGGCCCAGAAGATCGGCGACTTCCTCAAGGGGCGTAAACCCGGCGAGCTGGGGGACGTGCAGCCCTCCTTTACCCCGGGGATTCATCTGACCGATCTCTCCAAGGCCCTGCCGGCCTTTGCCATCGAGGCGATCCGCGAGGCCATCCCCGCCTTCGATCGCCAGATCAAGGGCTTCGCCTCGGAAGACGGCCTGCTGACCGGGGTTGAGACCCGTACCTCCTCGCCCGTCTGCATCAAGCGCGGCAAGGATTACCAGAGCATCAACCTCAAGGGCTTCTACCCGGCCGGTGAAGGGGCCGGTTACGCGGGAGGTATCCTCTCGGCGGGGATCGACGGCATCAAGGTCGCCGAGGCGGTGGCCCTCGACATGCTGGCCAGCCTGCAGCAGGCGTAAGGCGCCAGGCAGAAAAAAAAGAGCTCGTTTGAGCTCTTTTTTGTTTCTGCAGGGAGATCCCGGATCATCAGGCCAGGGGCGGGGTGCTCTCGGCGTTGGAGAGCACCGCATCCATCTGGATCAGGGCGCCTTCCGGCAGCTCGGCGACGCCGATCACGGTGCGAGCCGGCAGGTAGTCGGGGAAGTAGCGGGTATAGATGGCGTTGACCGCCTCCAGATCCTCGATGTTTTTCAGATGGATGTTGATCTTGACGATGTCATCCATCACATGACCAATGCTCTCGACGATCGCCTTGAGCTGGGTCAGGCACTGGCCGGCCTGCTCCCTGACACACCCTGCCAGCACCTTGCCGGTGGCCGAGTCGATGGGCAGTTGGCCGGCGATGTGGTTGTAGTGAGAGAAGGCGACAGTCTGGGTGTAGAGGGCACTGCGCGGCGCCAGATCCGTGTTACGGGGTCTGATCACCAGGCCGTGGCGATCCTCGACCAGTTGGGGCGGCGTGCCATCCCCGTGGGAGACCACCACGTCCATCTGTACCAGGGCATCCATGGGCAGGGCCGAGGCGCTGATGATGGAGCGAGCCGGCATATAAGCGGCGGCGCGGGCGATCCCTGAATCGGGGAAGAAGGTGGTGTAGACCTCGTTGACGGCCTCCAGATCGGCGAGGCTCTTGAGGTAGACGTTGACGCGTACGATATCGTCGAAGGGAACGTCGATGCTCTCAAGGATTGCCTTGATGTTCTTCAGGCACTGGGCTGCCTGGGCCTTGATGCCACCTTCGACCAGTTGACCGGAGACCGGATCCAGCGGCAGTTGGGCCGAGACGTTGTTGTAGTGGGAGAAGGCCACCGTCTGGGTGGAGAAGGCGCTCCTGGGGGCTTGCTCGCTGTCGCGGGCCAGCTTGATCAGGGCGCAGGGGGCCTGGGGATGGGTCCCTTCACCGTTGGAGATGATGGCGTCCATCTGTACCCGGGCACCCAGGGGCAGGGCGGCAACGGCCAGCACGGAGCGGGTCGGTACATAGGCCGGGAAGAACTCGCCGTAGACGGCGTTCACCGCCTCCAGATCCCCCATGTCGCGCAGGAACAGGGTGATCTTGACCACATCGTCCATCACATGGCCGATGCTCTCGACAATGGCCTTGATATGGGTGAGGCACGCCCTGGCCTGAGCCTGGACATCTCCCTCGATCAGCTTGCCGGTAGCCAGGTCAACCGGGAGCTGGGCCGAGATGTTGTTGTAGTGGGAGAAGGCCACGCTCTGGGTGTAGGGACCCAGGTTCAGGGGAGCCTTGTCGGTATTTCTTGCCGCCTTGATGATAGTGCCACTCATGGGAGTCGACCTCGCTATGGATTATAAGGTTCAGGGTTTCCCTATCGATTCTTGTGAGGCCGTCATCGGAGTCATTGATTGCTCAACGGTGTCTCTGTGCTGCCCGTTATAGGGGGTGATAGGGAATATCGTTTCAGACAGGGGGGATTCTAGGAGCGGTCAGAAACCGGATGCAAAACCAAAATCTATTTCTATGAGGCGCCTCAATGCTCTGAAAAATCGTCCCGATGCTATTCATTTCATGGGTAACAGGAAACGTATGTCGATTTTTTTAACGATCACCTTCCAGAGTGTGCCAATGCTGTGGGCGGGCGTCGGTTAGGGGATGTGAACAGAGGGTTAATAAAGGAATAATGTGGGCGGTCGATGCACTTCATCTGCATGAATATCTATTTTTAACCCTTGCTGCCCCCCTTCTCATGGTCGGTTAAATATGCTAGCGCCAGGCTATTTTTGGCCTGCGACGGGCAGGGGTGGAATATCATTCATCGCTATTGCATGAAGGCCATGAGGATATTGCTTCAGGCGGGCTATCCATCGGGGAAATATCGGGGGGATTGACAGGAGTTTATGCCATGAATATGCAAGGAGGTGGGCCTCCACCCGCGGGGGTGGAGGCCGGATGATCACCAGATCTGTTTTTGGGTGGTGAACCTCGCCGTGTTGGGAATGGGGGCGTTGGCCTCCTGAGTCAGGATGCCGGGCCCTGCTGCGTCGAGCAGGTTGATGCGTCCATCGCTGCGACCGGTGAAGAGGACGTCGTTACCAAAGAGCTCGGGCTGCTGCCAGCGCCAGTTTTGCCCGTTGGGGGGCAGGGGCTGGTCACAGCGGCTGCTCAGTGCCAGCCCCTGTTCGCTGCTGAGGCAGCGGTCGAGGTCGGCCACACTGCGGTAGCGATTCATCTGATCGAAGACGAAGGCCTGGCTGCGGTCGCCGAGCCGACAGGGCTCGAAGCCGAGTTGCCCCGAACGTACGGTGAGGCAGTGGGCCTGCTGCTCGCTCAGATAGGTGGACTGGATGTAGACGCTGTCGGCACCGAGGAAGAGAGGGCTGCTCCAGTCCACGTCCATCTCGAAGCGGACTGGGTAGTGCTGGATCAGGTAGTCCTGACCGGTGCGCCACTCCCCGTTGGCTCCCCGGCTCTGATCGTCCTGCCACAGCTTGTTACCCGCTCCCCAGCGACGACCGATGATCCAGCGATTGTGGGCCAGCAACTCGATGCCCCGGATATCGGTCTCCACCGTGAGGGTGGAGTGGCCACTGGCCTCGCGGGGCGCCCGCATCTGCACCTTGAACTCGGGCTTCATGCCCGCCATGGCGGTGGGGATGGTGTCACGGATCTTGTTGAAGTCGTATGGAGCGCCCCCCTGGTCGTAGTAGTCCCAGCACCAGCCGCTGGCGGTGTTGAGGTCGCAGTACTTGTTGCTGCCGCGCGAGCCATAGAGGTTGTTGGCGTACTCGACCCAGGCAGAGCGCTCGTCGTTGGCGGCGTTGAGGGTGTAGGAGGTCTTGGCCTCTATGGTGGTCTTGCTGCTGACGCCGACCGAGATGTCCTTGATGGGGATCTTGGGGAAGCTGCTGAAGCCCACCTTGACGGTGGTGTTCTCCTCCTTCTGGTAGCTGGTGCTGTCTTGCATCTGCTGGGTCGGGACCAAGCGGTTCATCCTGGCGGGGGCCGTGATGCTCACCCGGGAGCGGACACTGTCGAGGTACTGGCGATAGACGAAGTTTTTGCTGTTGTCCTTGCGCGAGGAGAAGGTGCGATGCAGGTAGTAGTGCTCCTTCTCGGGCAGGAAGGTGATCCCGGCCCCCTCTTCGAGTAACACCTCCACATACTTGTCCGAATCGCTGCCCTGGCTGTAGTAGGGGGAGGTGCTGTACATCCTCACCTTGTACTTGAGATCCGCGCTGCCCTTGCCATCGCGGCCAAGGGGGAGGTGCTTGATGATGGCGACCTCGTGCAGCGGGGTTGCCTCGGTGCCCGCCGAGCGGGCCATGCGGCGGGCCCTGGGCGCCGGTCTGTCGAGCCGATCATAGAGCAGCTCGAGGAGATAGGGTTCATCCAGGGTATCGAGCAGATAGATCTGGCGCCGTGCGGCCTCACGGGGATAGAGCACCAGCACATAAGGGCTGTCAAAACCCAGACCGGTTATCTGGCGGGTGAGGGCTCGCCGCTCCTCCCGGGTGCGCCCCGCCAGATCCAGCATGGTGTAGTTGCACGGGGCCAGCGCGAGGGGCTCTCCACTGGAGTGGCAGGCCTCCTGATAGAAGGGGGTCGATTGTAGCAGGGCGACGGGGTCGCCCTGTGCCTGAGCGGCCAGGGGCAGCAGCAGCGCCCAGCCATATAGCCTGAAACTCATGGTTTTTCTCCATTATTGTTGTATGCGTGACGTGCCGACCGGGGTCGGAACCGCGCCAATATGGACCCATCAATTCGTGGCTACAATGACTCCCTTTTGGTTTTTAACTACCTCTTTTGAGTAGTGTGAGTGGCGCCGCAGAGTGCCAGCGTTCCCCTTCTACAGGGGTGGCATCGGGTGATTAAATAGGCGAGCTGTCGGACTCTATTCCTGGTTATGTTATTGATCTTGTTGACAATAATGGACCATCAGGATGCCTCCTTGCCCTGGGTCAGCAGCAAAGAGATCAGCATCTGGTTGTCTATCTCCTCCCCGTTGAGTACCCGGGCCAGCACCTCACTGCCGAAGAGCTGGGGCGACAGCAGAATATCGGGCTGCACCTTCTTGATCTTGTTGATGTTCTTGCTGTCGTTGACCGCCACTATGGTCTTGCTTCCGGGGGCCAGATCATGGGCCGCCAGTACCACGAAGGCGTTGTCGGCATCGTTATCACCCAGAGCCAGGATCGCCTTGCAGCCGCCGATACCGGCCAGTGTCAGGGTGGCATTGTCGCTGCTGTCACCGGCCATGATGTCATAGTCTCCCCCCAACCGCTGGCGCAGCTGGGCCAGCTCCTCCTCTCCCAGATTGACGATGAGGGTGATGGGCTGCCCGCGCTCGTGCAACTGCAACAGGGTATTGATGGCCAGCATGGAGTGGCCGCAGATGATGAAGTGATCCTTGCGCTGCATGGTTTTATGGTCCCCTTTGACTAGCTTGCTGAGGCCACCGCTGATGAGGGGGCCGAAGATGGTGCTCATGGAGGTGGCGAAGACGGTGATGCCGGCGATGATCACGGAGACGGTGAAGAGGCGGGCCGCCTCCGAGACCGGCAGTATGTCCCCGTAACCCACCGTGGTCATGGTCTCGATGGAGAAGTAGAAGGCGCCCATCAGGTTTTCGATGGGAGGCTCGAAGCCGTCTCCCAGATAGAGGGCTCCGTAGCTGGAATAGAAGAGCAGAGAGGCGAAGCTGATAAAGGCGAAGATACTGCCGGCGGTGGCGCTGCTGCGATTGAAATCCCGGCGCAATAGCAGCAGGGAGGCCATGGTGGCAAGGCAGAGTGCCGCATTGGGGTGCAGATTCGGATAGAAGCGGAGCATATAGATCAGGGTGATGAGCAGCAGCACCAGGCTCAGGGCCCAGGCGAGCCTGGCCCGAAACAGCAGGCCCAGAGTGCTGAGCACCAGAAAGACCCCCAGCATAAACCAGGGTCCGTTGATCAGGAGTGACAAGTCCAGCCCCGCCAGGGTGCGCAGGTGAAAGATATCCAGCAGATCCACCGGCATACCATAGATGGTCCTGAAGATGAGCAGGCCGTTGAGCAATACGGCCAGGGCCACCATGCCGTGGCGCAGGCTCTGCCAGCCCTGTCTCATTCCCTGCCTGAGTCGATTCCAGCGGCTCACCCTCGTTCTCCTCTCGATGTGACCACGGGATCCTACCACCAAGGTCCTTTTGGGTCATGCCGCGGGTTGGCGAAGGGGCGCGGGGGCGATTAACCTCAAAGCGTGTTGGTGCCCGAGTTCGGGCACATTCTTACCCCGGCATGGAGTAGCCTCCCTATGACTAAATACCGATTGGTGACCCGCAGCGACTTCGATGGTCTGGTGTGTGCGGTGCTTCTCAACGAACTGGAGATGATCGACGACATCCTCTTCGTACACCCCAAGGATATGCAGGATGGCAAGGTCGCCATCGACGGGCGTGACATAGTGACCAATCTCCCCTATGTGCCGGGGGCCCATCTGGTGTTCGATCATCACCATTCGGAGACCCTGCGCAACAGCGGGGAGCGCCCCAATCACATCATCGATGGCAATGCCCCCTCCGCGGCCCGAGTGGTCTATGAGCACTTCGGTGGCAAGGCCCGCTTCCCCCATATTGCCGACGACATGATGGTGGCGGTGGACAAGGCCGATTCGGCCCGTTTCAGCCGGGACGAGATCCTCCAGCCACAGGGGTGGGTGCAGCTCAACTACCTGATGGATGCCCGTACCGGGCTCGGGCGTTTCCGCGAGTTTCGCATCTCCAACTATGCCCTGATGATGGATCTCATCCGCTATTGCCGTGCCCACACCATTGAGCAGGTGTTGGCCCTGCCCGATGTGGAGGAGCGCAGTCGTCTCTATTTTGAGCACGAGCCCCTGGCCCGGGAGCAGATCCGGCGCTGCAGTCGGGTACTGGGTAATCTGGTGGTGCTCGATCTGCGCGACGAAGGGATCATCTACGCGGCCAACCGCTTCCTCATCTATGCCCTCTTCCCCGAGTGCAACGTCTCGGTCCATGTGATGTGGGGGCGGGAGAAACAGAACACCGTCTTCGCCGTGGGGGCCTCCATCCTCAATCTCGACCCCCATGTGAACATAGGGGAACTCATGCTGGCCAACGGCGGGGGCGGACATGCCAATGCAGGCACCTGCCAGGTGGCCAACGAGGAGGCCGAGACCCGGCTCAGGGCCCTTATCGAGGCGCTTACCCAGGGGTAACGCAGCCAAATAAAGAGCGGGAGGCCATGGCCTCCCGCTCTCATTGTGACGACCGGTTTAGCGGTTGCCTGCCCGGGCGAAGCGCCCCTCGCTCTCGACCCGATAGCGGGCCGTGCTGGCGGGCACGAAGGCCGAATGTCCGATAGCCAGGGAGAGGCGCTGCTCGCCGCTGACGAGGGTAACGGGGGCGTCAATGGCGAAGATCACCTCGGCGCTTTGGCTCTGCAGCTCGTGCTCCCCCGCCTCGTAGATGCGGAAGGTGAAGTCGGGCACCGGCACCTGGAAGTGGCAGCAACGTCCCTCTCTCCGGGGGGCGAGCAGGATCTCGGCGGCGGGCTTGGGCTCGCAGCGGGTGCAGGCGAGCAGTTCGTCCACATCCATGTGCTTGGGAGTGAGACCGGCGCGCAGCACGTTGTCGGAGTTGGCCATGATCTCGAGGCCGGTGCCACGCACATAGGCGTGGGGGGTGCAGGCGTCGAGGAACATAGCCTGACCGGGTTGCAGGGTCACCACATTGAGCAGCAGCGGAGCAAACAGTCCCACATCCCCGGGGTACTGCTCGAAGAGGTGCAGGATGAGGGCGAAGGTCTCCTCCGTGCGACAGGCTGCGGCGGTGCGGGCCAGATCGGCCAGGGCTGCCTCTTTTTGGGCCCCCTGCAGAGTCAGCAGGGCACGAAACAGAGTGGCCAGACCCGCTTCATGTTGCGCGCGGGCGAAGGCCTCTACCAGAGGGGCCAGGGCCGGTGAGGCGAGGCGCTCGAACAGGGCGAGGATCTCGGCGTGGGGCCGAAAACCGTTCATGGCCTGGTAAGGGGTGAGGGCGAAGACCAGCTCGGGCTTGTGATTGTCGTCCCGATAGTTACGATGGGGGGCATTGGGGGCGAGCCCGGCCTCGTTGTCCCGGGCAAACCCCGCCTCGGCCTGGGCCTTGCTCGGGTGCACCTGGATGGAGAGGGCCTTTTCGGCGCAGAGCACCTTGAACAGGAAGGGGAGGGTACCGAAGCGCGTCACCGTCGCCTCGCCCAGCATGGCGGCCGGATCGGCGGCGATGAGGGCGTCGAGACGAATCAGCTGACCCTCCTGCTCGACCAGCGAGCAGCCGCTGGGATGGGCACCCATCCAGAGCTCGGCCTGGGGCTGCTCATCGGGGTTGGCGATGCCAAACAGCCGGGTCAGGGCATGGCGACTGCCCCACTCATACCCCTGGATGGGGTTGGTCATCGGAAAGAAGGCGCACTGGCTCATGGATGGGCTCCTCATACGGCATCAACGGAACAGGTGCGGACTATAACATGGCGGGGATGGCGCGACCCAACGGCGTGGTCGCTCCCCTTGAGCGAGATCATTGATGAGCCTTGTTTTTACCCAGTTGCTGGATGGGCTGCTCGGCGCCGACGCCGGCTTTGAGCGGGTGTGGTTTGCCGCCGATCGCGGGGTCCCCCCCAGCTTTAGCTACCAGGTCAACTTTCCCCGTCTCGAGCTGGTGTTCGACGGCGAGTATGTGAACCGGCTCTGGTGCCCCGAGCAAGAGGTGCGAGAGGTGAGTGTGCTGCCGGGCCAGGCCCTCTATATTCCCCCCAATGGTTGGAACAAGCCGGACTGGGAGCGGGAGTGCACCGTGCTGAGTCTGCTCTTTGGCAAGCGGCAACTGGGGCTGAGCCTGGTGGTCAAGCGCCGGGGAGAGACGGGGTTTGCCGATGTGAAGAAACACAGTATCCCGGGGGCCACCGGGCGCGCCCTGGATCCGACACTGCAGGCCCTCGACACCCTGGCCCGGGAGGCGGTGACGGCGCCGATGGATAACTACCTGCTACTGGCCCTGCTGGCGGGGAGCCGCCAGCTGCTGCTGGAGTCTGCCGCCGGACGCGCCCGCGGGGCGGATCTGTTCCACGGCATCTGCATCTACATTCAGGAGAACTTCCACCGCCCCATCTGCCGGGAGAGCATAGCGGCACGTTTCAACCTCTCGGCCAGCCACCTGTCACGCCTGTTTCGCCAGCAGGGACACATGCGCCTGGCTGATTACATAGGCTGGGTGAGGCTGGAGCGGGCGAAATTCATGCTCAAGAAGTATCGCTTTCGCCTCGAGGAGGTCTCCCGCCGCTGTGGCTATCGGGACGTGAACTACTTCTGCCGGGTCTTCAAGCAGAAGACTGGCCTGACGCCCTCTCAATACCGGGAGCTGAGCCAGCCGGGAGAGGGGGCCGTTACAGCGTCACCCAAGTGGTGAGACCCTCGACCAGGATGGCGTGACGAGCGCTGGCGCTGGAGGCGCGCAGCAGCGCCGGGCCCAGCGTCTCTCCCAGCAGGTTTTGCACCAGGGTGGGGAGGGGGCGCAGTCGCTCGGGCGGGAGCGCACGCGGGGCCGCCATCAGGATCAGGGTATTGACTGGCCCGAGGGGGGAGCCCCATTCCAGTCCGAGCGGGCTCTGCAGCAGGGTCAGGGCGGGGGCCTGCACCGCCTCGCTCAGCACATGGGGCATGGCGAGCCCGGCGCGGATCAGGGTGGGAGAGATCTGCTCGCGCTCTTGCAATTGACGGAGCAGCTGTTCCGGGTCCGTCAGGATATCGGCAGGGAGTCGCCCCACCAGATGTGCCAACGCCTGCTCTTTGGTGAGGGGATCGTGTCGCTCACTCACCATGGCCGGCGTCAGACGATAGCCGGGCAGTGCACGTTCGAGCCGGCTCTGGGCCTGGGCGAAGCCGGGGCGCTTGCCGCCCAGCAAGTGTCCCAGCTCGGTGACCCAGGAGGTAAGCACCATGTGGGCCAGCTCGGCATCCGCTCCCTCGATCACCAGTTGGCAAAGATCCCCCTGACGCGCGGCGGCGCTGAGCAGGGCCAGCAGTTGCGCCGGGTCCCCCTGCTGGCGACGGCTCAGGTTAATCAGGCAGAGTCGGGCGCGGAACATGCCCCCGAGCCGCCGCAGCTGGCGTGCCTGGGGAATGGTAAGGGGGCGATGGCAGTAGAAGGTGAGCTCACGCCGGGGCATGGCCACCTGCCGCCTGCAGCACGGCGATGGGATCGAGCAGCACCGCCTCGAGAGAGACCCGACGCTGGGGGCAGCCGAGGAAGCGCTCCTTCTGCTCGACCTCGATATCGGAGGCAAGCAGCACCAGATCGGCCCGGGCGATGTCGTGGGCGGTGAGGATGTTCTCGATCCCCATGGCGCCCTGAGTCTCGACCTTGATCTTCATGTTGAGGGCATTGGCCGCCTTGCGCAGGGCGTCGGCGGCCATGTAGGTGTGGGCAATACCGGTAGGGCAGGCGGTGACGGCGACGATATTCATGGGCTGAGGGCTGCTGACAACGGGCCCCCAGCATAGCCTCAAACCGTGGCGCAGCCAATGACGCAGTAGTCGGCACCCGTGGTGGCGAGTGCCTCCAGGCTCGGCGGATCGCGCCAGTCAACGGGACCATTGAGGAAGTACCAGCGCAGGCGTGGCAGGAAGAGGTTGAACCACTCGTCCTGAAAGAACTCGAAACCCTGATTCCACTCCGGATCGTTGGCCCAGCCGGTCTGGACGAAGTGGAGGCGGGTGCTCATCCCCTCCGGGGCGAAGCGCAGACAGACCTGGGTCTTCTGATGACGGATATGGGTCAGATGGGGTGGAAAGTTCCAGCTGAAGCTGAGCAGATCATAGGGCATCACCGCCATCATACGGCACCCCTCGGTGCCACGCAGGCCGTGGGCCTCGTCGGGGCGAAAATAGATCTCGAAGGGACCGTTGGGTTCGGCCACCACCAGACAATCGGGGGCCAGGAAGCTGCGGATACCATGCTCCGTGGTCCAGGCATTCCAGACCGCCTCGACCGGGGCCGGGATGAGAATACTACCTTCAAGCTGCTTGTTTTCCATCACGTACGCCCTCCTGGGTCATGCAGTCGGACCAGTATAGCTCCATCTGCCTCCAAGGGGGGAGGCCAAAATGTGGCCGTCAGAAGTGGTCCGATAACCTTGTCAGTAAACATAGAGGGAGGGGGAGAAGAGGGCCAGGATCGTGGGGGGCCGAAATAAGAGAGGCCCGCACGGAGCGGGCCTCTGGGCAGGCTAGGGGATTAACCCTTGGCCTCGTCGGCGGGAGGGAGGGAAGAGCGTGACTCTATCTTCTGCTCGTCCCCCTTCATGTTCTTGATGTAGATATCCATCTGGTTGAAGGCGATCTCGATGCCATGCTCCTTGAAGAGCAGGTCGATGCGACGGTTCAGCTCGTCGATGGCCGGGTTTCTGTCCCCCAATTCGCTGACGAAGAAGCGCAGCTCATGATCCAGGGTGCTGGCACCAAAGGTGAGGAAATAGACGATGGGCTCCGGCTCCTTGAGCACCCGGCTGTTCTCCTGGGCGGCCTGCAGCAGCAGCTTGCGGGTCATCTCGAGATCCGAGCCATAGGCCACCCCGACCCGGACGATCACCCGGGTGACCGTATCGCTCAGTGACCAGTTGATGAGACGTTCGGTCATCAGCTGCTGGTTCGGGATGATCACCTCCTTGCGGTCGAAGTCGGTGAGGGTGGTGGCCCGGATCCGGATCTTCGAGACGGTGCCCGAGAAGGTGCCGATGGTGACGGTGTCACCGATCCGCACCGGACGCTCGAACAGGATGATGATGCCCGAGACGAAGTTCGACACGATTTGCTGCATGCCGAAGCCGATACCGACCGACAGACCGGTCGCCACCCACTGCAACTTGTCCCACTGCACCCCCATCAGGGAGAGGGAGACCAGCACGCCCACGCTCAGCAGCACATAGTTGAGCATGGTGGTGATGGCGTAGGCGGTGCCTTGGCCCAGGCGCAGGCGCGATAGCACCAGTACCTCGAGCAGGCCGGGCAGGTTGCGGGCCAGCGACCAGGCGCCCCCGAGCATGAAGAGGCCGGCCATGACATCGCGCAGGCTGACCGGATAGAGCACCGCATTGGCCCCGGTGCCCTCGCTCTTGTGCCACAGCACTATGCCGTCGAGGTAGGAGAAGACGGCCACCAGATCGGACCAGAGCCAGTAGAAGGCGAAGCCGAAGATGCCAAGAAGCACGATGCGGGCCAGACGCAGAGACTGCTGGCTCACCTCTTCCAGTGCCATGGGCTGCTCTTCAACCGTCTCGCCTCCTTCCGCATCCTCGGTGACCTTCTGCTCGCGCTTGGCGACGGCGCGGCGCCAGGCCAGACGGCGTGCTGCCAGCTCGAGCCCGCGCAGGGCGGTGCGGTAGACCAGGCTCCACAGCAGCATCAGGTAGAAGGACTCGATGAGGCGGCCGGTCAGCTTGAGGGAGGTGTAGTAGTAGCCCATCACCACCAGCACGATGAGGGCCAGGGGGGCCAGCGCCAGCGCCATGGCCAACAGGTTCTGCCCCAGGCTCGCCTCGCCCTTGATGCGGGCACGGCTGATGGGGAAGACCAGGTAGGCGGTCAGGGCCAACAGGGCGATGGTGAGGGCCTGGCCGATGACGTCATTGGCCAGGGTGGAGGGCTCGACCGTCCCCTTGGTGGAGAGCATGATAAGCGGCAGCAAGGGTAGCCAGAGGTAGCGCATGCTGGCGTGCTTGGCCTGCAGCTCGGCCTTGGGCTGGCGGAAGTGGCTCTCGCCGATGCCGCCCGGTTGCATCACATCGAGATAGAGGCCAAAGACCAGGTAGCCGAGGGCCAGGTTGACCGTCATCACGAAGATGAGCTTGGGGCTGAGCAGGCCGCAGTAGGTGAGCAGCAGGCCGACGGCCCCTATGGTCAGGCTGCCGGGCAGGCGAGTGATGAGGACCCACAGCAGGGCCTTGGGGGTGTGCCACTGACTGTCCTGGCGGAAGCGGCCGAGATCCTTGCGGATTTTCTCCTGCTTGTGTTGCAGCAAGGGACGCTTCCAGCGCAGCAGGGCGGCGAGGAGCAGCATGGGCAGGGCCAGCAGGCTCACCGGCAGCAGCATCTCGCCCCACTGGCTCCAGTCCGGTCGCAATGCCCACTCGCTCGACTGCTTGAAGGCAAGACCCGGCCAGGCGATCAGCCACTTGCCGTCGATAGGCTTGTTGCTGCTTACCCAGAAGATGTGCTGCTGCAGGGTGAACTCTATCTGGCTGTAGACCCGCTGGATCTGCTGCTGGGTCAGTTGCAGGCTGATGGCGGTGGTGAGCTGCGAATCGAGCTGCCGGTTGAGCTGATCGAGCAGGACGATCCGGGTGTCCACCAGCTCTGCCAGCTGGTTGCGATCCTCGTCGCTGACCGGGTCGCTGCTCTGGGCGATCAGAGTGTCGATATAGCTCTGTTTCTGATAGAGCTGATCCCGCTGTTGGCTCAGCTCGAACTGGGCCAGGTGCAAGTCGGCGATCTGTTCGGCCAGGTTTTTCACCAGCTGGGTCGGGGCGCTCTCCAGCTGTTGGTAGAGTTGATAGAGGATGCGCGACAGCAGCAGGTTGCCCTTGAGCATCTCCACCTGCTCGTTGAGGTTGCGCTCCATCTGGGTGCCGCGATCGAGCCAGCTCTTGGATTGCAGGTTCTTCTGTACCAGCTGGTTCAGGTTGCCGGTGGCGGCGATAAGCTGCTGGCTGAGCTGGTGGTTGAGCTCCTGCTCGTGCTGGATCAGGGGGCTGTCTTCGTTGGCAACCAGCTCGCCGGTCTCCTCGGCCGCCTTCTCGGTCGCTCCCAGCCGCTTGGCACTGATGCGCTCTTGCAGCACCTCCAGCCTCAGCTGCTCGGCCGAGAGTTTAAGGTTGACCAGATCCCGCTGCTTGGTGGTGAACTCCTGCAAGCCGGTACGGCTGTCGAGCTCTTTTTGCAGCTGGGCCAGCTGCAGCTCGATGAGCACCTGCTCGGCCTGCAGTTGCAGTTTGGCGGCCGACGAGGCTTCACCGCTGGTGAGTCGGCTACGAATATCCTGGCTGCGTTGGTAATCCCGGCTCATGGTGGCCTGGGCGCGCTCGGGCAATGTCTGCAACGAAGTGAGACGGCTATTGATGGCGCCAAGCTGCTCCTGCAGGGTTTGCAGGTTGGTGAGGGTCTCGCTCTGCAGGGCATCGAGGCGCTCCAGGGGGAGTTTGTCATACTCTTTGGCCAGCTCTTCCCGGCTCTTCCCCTTGCCCAGCGCCGCCAGTTCTGCGGTCACGCTCTTGAGCCGGGTCGGCAGGTCGCGCAGTTGCTGGGCGCTCTCCTTGGCCTTGTTCCTGGCCTTGGTGATGGCATCCAGGGTAGAGAGCGCCTCGTTCAGGCGTTTCTGGTCATCCTGCTGGCCCGCCGTCAGCGTCTCCTGCTTGGCGAGTTCGTCGAGCTGACGCTGGATCTGGTTACGGGTCGGCGGCTCCTGCGCCTGAGCCGCAGGTATGGTCAGCATCAGACTGACCAGGATCAGCAGCATGGCCTGGAGCACGCCTCTGTTCATTATTCGCATAGGGATTCCGGTGTAGCCATCAGGCTTGTGGTTCACTTGGGCGCGCGGATTCTATCACCGCTCAAATGGGTGGCGCAGTGGGGGGGCGAAAAAAAAACCGGAGCCTGGGGGCTCCGGTCTCGTTCACTCGACAACCGTGGTCGTCAGCGACTTACTTCTTGATGCGGATTACCGGGGTTTCACCCACGGTCACGGCGCCAGTCAGCTTGGTCAGCTCTTTGATCTCGTCCATGTTGGAGATGACAACCGGAGTCAGGGTAGACTTGGCCTTCTCTTCCAGCAGCGCCAGATCGAACTCGATGATCACGTCGCCCTTCTTGACCTGCTGGCCTTCCTGAGCGATACGCTTGAAGCCTTCGCCCTTCAGTTCGACGGTGTCGATACCGAAGTGGACGAACAGCTCGATGCCGCTGTCAGACTCCAGGGAGAAGGCGTGGTTGGTCTCGAAAATCTTGCCGATGGTACCGTCGCACGGCGCAACCATCTTGTTGCCGGCCGGCTTGATGGCGATACCGTCGCCTACGATCTTCTCGGCAAACACGACATCCGGCACATCTTCGATCGGTACGATTTCACCGGACAGAGGGGCAAAGATTTCGATGCCGCCGGTGTCGCTGCTGTCGTCGGAGACCAGTTTCTTCAGTTTGTCGAACAGACCCATAGTTAAAGCTCCTAGAGAATTATTGTCGCTGTTTGCTGCCGATCTTAGCAGACTGCCTTCTGCTTGATAAAGCTATCGACGCAGGCTTCGATTTCGGCGGCGGTTGCAAAGCTCAGGGCTTGGTCTGCCATCGCCTTCACATCTTCGAAGTTGGTGTTGCGGATGAGCTTCTTGATGCGCGGAACAGAGATAGCGCTCATGGAGAACTCGTCCAGCCCCATGCCGAGCAGCAGCAGGGTAGCACGCTCGTCACCAGCCAGCTCGCCGCACATACCGGTCCACTTGCCTTCGGCGTGGGACGCGTCGATCACCATCTTGATGAGGTTCAGGACGGAGGGCGACAGCGGGTTGTACATGGCGGAGATCATCTCGTTGCCACGGTCCACGGCCAGGGTGTACTGGGTCAGATCGTTGGTGCCGATGCTGAAGAAGTCCACTTCCTTGGCCAGGTGGTGAGCCATCACGGCGGCAGCCGGTGTCTCGACCATGATACCCACTTCGATGTTCTCATCAAAGGCATGACCTTCGGCGCGCAGTTCGGCCTTCAGCTGTTCCACGGTTGCCTTGAGGCTGCGGAACTCCTCGACGGAGATGATCATGGGGAACATGATGCGCAGCTTGCCGAAGGCGGAGGCACGCAGGATGGCGCGCAGCTGGGCATTCATGATGTCGGTACGGTCGAAGAAGATGCGCACGGCGCGCCAGCCCAGGAAGGGGTTCATCTCCTTCGGGAAGTTCATGTAGGGCAGTTCCTTGTCACCGCCGATGTCCATGGTACGGACGATGATCGGCTGGTTCGGCATGGCCGCGGCCACTTCTTTGTAGGCCTGGAACTGCTCATCTTCGCTCGGCAGGGCGTCACGATCCATGAACAGGAATTCGGTGCGGTAGAGACCGACACCCTCGGCGCCGTTGCGGATGGCACCTTCGGTATCCTTGACGGTACCAATGTTGGCGCACACCTCGACCTGATGGCCGTCCAGGGTGATAGCCGGCAGATCCTTGAGCTTGGCCAGCTCATCTTTCTCGGCCTGGTAGCGAGCCTGGGTCTCTTTGAACTGGGTCAGCTCGGCGTCGCTCGGGTTGATCACCACCTTGTTGTTGATGGCGTCGAGCAGGATCATGTCGCCGTTCTTGACACGGTTGGTGATGTCGTTGGTGCCCACGATGGCCGGCAGCTCGAGGGAGCGGGCCATGATGGAGGTGTGGGAGGTGCGGCCACCGATATCGGTGACAAAACCCAGCACGTATTTCAGGTTGATCTGAGCGGTCTCGGAGGGGGTCAGGTCTTTGGCGACCAGGATCACCTCTTCATCGATGGTGCTCAGGTTGACAACGGGGATACCCAGAGTGTTCTTGATGAGGCGGGTACCGATGTCACGGAAGTCGGTGGCACGCTCGCGCAGATAGGGGTCATCGAGTTCCGCCATCATGCGGGCGTACTGCTCGATGACCTCATAGATTGCACGGTCAGCCGAAGCCTGGTTCTCTTTGATGAAGGACTTGATATCGCCTTCCAGCTCTTCATCTTCGAGCAGCATGATGTGGCCTTCGAAGATGGCCTCTTTCTCTTCACCGAAGGTGCGACCCGCCATCTCTTTGATGGCTTCCAGCTGGGTTGCGGATTTGGAGCGCGCTTCGATGAAGCGGCTGATTTCGCTCTCGACCTGGCTCTGTGCAATGGGAGCCTGGTTGATCACGATCTCTTCTTCTTTCAGGAGCAGCGCCTTGCCGAATGCAATGCCGGGGGACGCCAGAATGCCAGATATCATAACCCTATCCTAAATAGAACCTAAGACTGTGGGGGGAGGGAAAAGCTGGATTACTCCAGCTCGTCCATCAGGGCTACCAGCTTCTCTACGGCTTGCTGGGCGTCCGGGCCGTCGGCCTGGATGGTCACGTTGGTGCCCTTGGTCAGGCCCAGAGTCTGCAGTTTGAACAGGCTCTTGGCGCTGGCGGACTTACCACCGGAAACCACGGTGATCTCGCTCTGGAACTCTTTGGCTTCTTTGACGAACTGAGCTGCCGGACGGGTGTGCAGGCCGTTTTCAGCAGTGATGACTACAGACTTCTCGTACATGGTTTCACCCCATATTATTGATATTTTCACGTCCGGTTCGGCACATGTAACCGTTTTCCGGACAGTTGCAGTATGCATATGTTGTAAAGTAACGAAATCGAACTGGCAAAGGTTTAATCCAGGTCAATTTTCTGTGCACTTCTCCGTGGAGAACGCTCATTTTTCTCGTCATTTCTCTCGCAAGGCCGCACGGCGTCGGGCTTGGAGATTATTTCATAACGAAAAATAACACTATGTTACTTTGTGATACCTTGCCGGCAAACATGCCGTGACGGGCCATAGAGTATGAGATTTATCACGTTTTGTCTGCTCTTTTCGACGTGCAAAGGGTTGTTATTTTACCCCTTAAAATAAGGGCGTCGTTCTTGTCTGGTGTCGAAGAGGCTAGCCAAAGGAGGCACGGCGCTCAAGTGAGCGCCGTGATCGGGGGGAGGGAGAGGAGGTAAAGTCCTTACTGCTGCAGCTCCTGCTCGGTGAAGACACCGGCAAACAGGGCGCTGGAGAGGTAGCGCTCGGCGGCGCTCGGCAGTATGACCACGATAGTCTTGCCTTCAAACTCCGGCAGCTCGGCCAGGCGATTGGCGGCCACGACGGCGGCGCCCGAGCTGATGCCGGCCAGGATTCCTTCCTCTTCCATCAGGCGACGCGCCATCTCGATGGCGTCATCACTGGTTACCTGCTCGACCCGATCGAGCAGCGACAGATCCAGGTTACCCGGGATGAAGCCGGCACCGATCCCCTGAATCTTGTGGGGGCCGGGCTTGAGCTCTTCACCGGCCAGGGTCTGGCTGATCACCGGGGATTCGGCCGGCTCGACGGCGACCGAGACCACGGCCTTGCCTTTGGTCTGTTTCAGATAGCGGGAGACGCCTGTGATAGTCCCGCCGGTGCCGACGCCGGCCACAAACACGTCCACATCGCCGTCGGTGGCTTCCCAGATCTCGGGACCCGTGGTCTTTTCATGGATCTCCGGGTTGGCCGGGTTTTCGAACTGCTGCAGCAGTACATACTTGTCGGGGTCTGAGGCGAGGATCTCGTTGGCCTTGGCGATCGCCCCCTTCATGCCGAGGGGGCCTTCGGTCAGCACCAGATTGGCACCCAGGGCCTTGAGCAGTTTGCGACGCTCCAGGCTCATGGTGGCCGGCATGGTGAGGGTGATAGGATAACCACGAGCCGCCGCCACGAAGGCCAGGGCGATGCCGGTATTGCCGCTGGTCGGTTCGATCAGCTCCTTACCGGCCTTGAGGACGCCGCGTTTCTCGGCATCCCAGATCAGATTGGCGCCGATCCGGCACTTGACGCTGAAGCTGGGATTGCGGCTCTCTATCTTGGCCAGGACACGTCCCTTGGTCACCCGGTTGAGGCGAACGAGAGGGGTGTTGCCTATGGTCAGGCTGTTGTCCTCGTAGATCTTGCTCATGGTACTGGTCCCTGTGGTGTCGGTCGGAGATGGGTTAAGAGTAACGCCTCGAATCTGAATGAGAAGTGACGAATTGTTATAACCATATGTTATTAGAACCTATGCAGCTTATGCTGTGGTTCTCCACCTCGAGCGCAAGGAGTGACGAGGATGCAATTTCAGGGAAGTGGGCAGTATCTCGCCTCAGAGGCACTGCAGATGGCGGTCAATGCCGCCGTGGTGCTGGAGAAACCCCTGCTCATCAAGGGGGAGCCCGGTACCGGCAAGACCATGCTGGCGGAGGCGGTGGCCGAGGCATTTGGCTGCGAGCTCATCGCCTGGCACATCAAGTCGACCACCAAGGCCCAGCAGGGACTCTATGAGTACGACGCGGTCGCCCGCCTGCGCGACTCCCAGCTTGGCGATCCGCGCGTCGCCGACATCCATCACTACATACGCCGCGGCAAGCTGTGGCAGGCCTTCACCGCCGATGAGCGTCCCGTGCTGCTGATCGACGAGATCGACAAGGCCGATATCGAGTTCCCCAACGATCTGCTGCTCGAGCTCGATCGCATGATGTTCGACGTCTACGAGACCGGCGAGCGGGTAACGGCGCATCGGCGCCCCATCGTCATCATCACCTCCAACAACGAAAAAGAGTTGCCGGATGCCTTCCTGCGCCGCTGCTTTTTCCACTACATCCGCTTCCCCGAGAAAGAGGAGATGGCGGCCATCGTCCGCATGCACTATCCGCACCTCAAGGAGGCGCTGCTCGGTGAGGCGCTGGAGCTCTTCTTCGAGCTGCGCGAGGTGCCGGGCCTGCGCAAGCGCCCCTCCACCTCGGAGCTGCTCGACTGGGTTCGTCTGCTGCTGGCCGACGAAATCGACCCCGAACTGCTGCGCAGCCGAGAGCCGGGCAAGCTGATCCCGCCCCTCTATGGCGCCCTGCTCAAGACCGAGCAAGACCTGCACCTGTTTGAGAAGCTGGCCTTCCTGGCCCGCCGGGGAGCCTAGTCGTGCTGCTCGACTTCTTCACCTGCCTGCGCCGCCACCGCCTGCCGGTGAGCCTGCGCGAGCTGCTCGACTTGCACGGCGCGCTGGCGGCACGCCTGGTGTCGGTCGATATGGAGGCCTTTTATCAACTGGCGCGCTGCGTACTGGTCAAGGATGAGGCCCACTACGATCGCTTCGACCGTGCCTTTGGTGAGTATTACGAGGGGCTGCAAGAGGCCCCCTTGCTACCGGAGAGCCTGCCGGACGACTGGCTGCGCCAGGAGTTCGAGCGCTTGCTCAGCCCCGAGGAGAAGGCCTTGCTCCAATCCCTGGGCGGGCTCGACAAGCTGCTCGAGCGCCTCAATGAGCGGCTGGCCGAGCAGAAGGAGCGCCACGCCGGCGGCAACAAGTGGGTCGGCACCGGTGGCAGCAGCCCGTTTGGGCATGGCGGTTACCACCCCGAAGGGGTGAGGATGGGAGGGCAGTCGCGCCATGGCCGCGCCGCCAAGGTGTGGGAGGCGCGGGTTTACCGCAACCTCACCGATGAGGAGCCCCTCGGCCAGCGGGCGATGCAGCTGGCCCTGCGCCGGCTGCGGCGCTGGGTGCGCCGCGGCAGCCCGAGCGAGCTCGATCTTGACGAGACCATCCGGCGCACCGCCCGTCAGGGGTGGCTTGATCTCCAGTTGCGTCCCGAGCGCCACAACGGGGTGAAGTTGCTGGTCTTCTTCGATGTGGGGGGCTCCATGGATGTCCATGTGGCGCAGGTGCAGCGGCTCTTCTCGGCCCTGCGCCATGAGTTCAAACATCTGGAGTATTTCTATTTTCACAACTGTCTCTACGAGTCGGTGTGGAAGGATAACGCACGGCGCCATGAGGAGCGTTTCGATACCTGGCGTTTGTTGCACACCTATGGCAGTGACTACCGGGTGATCCTGGTGGGGGATGCGACCATGGGGCCCTATGAGATCACCTGGCCGGGAGGCTCGGTCGAGCAGTGGAACGAAGAGCCGGGACAGGTCTGGCTCGAGCGGCTGCAGGCTCACTTTCCCAAGCTGGTGTGGCTCAATCCCACTCCGCGTCGGGAATGGCTCTGGCACCCCTCTATCAAATTGATGGGCTCGCTACTGGGCGAGCGCATGTATCCTCTGACGCTGGCAGGCCTTGCCGAGGCGGTGGAGCAACTATAAGCGAGGCCGAGCAGCGGCCCATCCAAGGAGCTGAAATGACATCGACAACGACGGACGCCATCGTGATCAGCGGCAGTGGGCTCTATACCCCGCCACACGCCGTCTCCAATGAGGCGCTGGTTGAGGCCTTCAACCGCTGGGTAGACCTCTACAACGAGGAGAACGCCTCGGCCATCGACGCCGGCCAGATCCCGGCCAAGCAGTATTCGAGTTGCGACTTTATCGAGAAGGCGTCGGGGATCAAGAGCCGCTACCTGATGAGCAAGGAGGGGGTGCTCGACCCTGAAGTGATGCAGCCCCTCATCCCCGAGCGGGCCGACGACAAGCCCTCGCTCATGGTGGAGATGGCGGTGGCGGCAGCCGAAGAGGCGCTGCGGGAGGCCGGCCGCGAGCCGGGAGAGATCGATCTGGTCATCGTCGGCGCCTCCAACATGCCGCGCCCCTATCCGGCGCTGGCCGTCGAGCTGCAGCACTACCTGGGGGCCGGGGGAGCCGCCTTTGATATGAACGTGGCCTGCTCCTCGGCCACCTTCGCCATCAAGACTGCCGCCGATCTGCTGCGCGCCGGCACCGCCCGGCTGGCTCTGGTGGTCAATCCGGAGATCTGCTCGGGTCACCTCAACTTTCGCGATCGTGACAGCCACTTCATCTTCGGTGACGCCTGCACCGCCGTGCTGCTGGAGCGCGCGGAAACGAGCCGCACTCCGCACCCCTGGGAGCTGGTTGACGCGCGCCTGGTGACCCGGTACTCCAACAACATCCGCAACAACTTCGGTTTCCTCAACCGCTGCAGCCCCGACACCCGCTACGGTGACGACAAGCTGTTTGTGCAGCAGGGACGCAAGGTGTTCAAGGAGGTGCTGCTCATGGTGAGCGAGCTTGTCGCGACCCAGCTTGGCGAGGCCGGATGGGGGAGTGAGAGCCTGGCGCGCCTGTGGTTGCACCAGGCCAACCTCACCATGAACCAGTTTATCGCACGCAAGGTGCTGGGCCAGGATGCCACTACCGAGCAGGCGCCGGTGATCCTGGATCGTTACGGCAACACCAGCTCGGCGGGTTCCATCATCGCGTTTCATCTGTACAATCGCGACCTTCCCGTCGGGGCCCGTGGGGTTCTCTGCTCGTTTGGGGCCGGCTATTCTGTCGGTAGCCTGTTGCTTCGGCGCCGCTAGGTGGGCCAGACCCACCAATAACAACACAACATGTTCAGGTGGGTCTATGCATCCAATTTATCGAAGGGCCGCCCTCCATTACGGGGCGAGCCTGCTGCTTATTCTGCTCTACGGCATTCAGGTCTGCCCCTTCCTGGAGGGGCTGACCCTGACCCAGCTGGGGGCACCGGTAGTGGTGATTTTCATCGCCATGTATGCCCTGCGCAGCCGACTGATGGCGAGGGGGGAGGCACAGGAGAACGGCTTCTTCGTGGAGCTGGGTCTCTTCCTGCTCGGCGGTGCGCTCTGGTCGCTCTATAACGCGCTTCTGTTTGACTTCCCCCTGGAGAGCCATCTCAAGATCCTGCTGGGGATGTTGACCCTGGGCTTTCTGGTGGCGGCCGAGCTGTCGCTGCAGCGGGAGTGGTTGCAGGCCAGGGAGTGTGAGGCCCATGAGGTGTTCGAGCTGAGCGGCCCTATCGGTATGCCGCTGACACGCAAGTTCTCCCTCTTCACCCTGGCGACTCTGGTATTGCTCGGGGCCGTCTTCTTCCTGCTCTTCAACAAGGATCTGGAGTGGCTGGTGGCGGCCGAGCATCAGCTCCCCAGGCAGACGGCCCAGGCTCTCATCCTGTTGGAGGTCGCCTTCGTGATGGGGACGGCATTTGCCTATCTCTGGTTTATTATTCGTGCCTACGGGCGCAATCTGACCCTGACACTGACCTATCAGACCCGTACCATGGCCAGGGTTCGGGTGGGTGATCTCGACGCCAGGGTGCCGGTTTCCCGGGATGATGAGTTTGGCCTCATCGCCGCCGGGACCAACCAGATGATCAGTGAGCTCAAGGCGCGCCGCGACGAGCTGAACCTGACTCGGGATGTGGCCATACTCGGTCTTGCCTCCCTGGCGGAGACCCGGGACAACGAGACCGGGGCCCATATCATCCGCACCCAGCACTATGTGAAGGCGCTGGCCGAGTACCTCAGTCGGCTCGACTGGGATCGCTATCCCCTGGATGATGCCACCATCGATCTCTTGTTCAAATCTGCCCCCCTGCACGACGTGGGCAAGGTGGGGATCCCCGACGCCATCTTGCTCAAGCCGGGCAAGTTGACCGACGAAGAGTTCGCCATCATGAAGCGCCATCCACAGATCGGGGCCGATGCCCTGGCCAGTGCCGAGGCTCAGCTGGGGTCCAACTCCTTCCTGCGTCTGGCCCGGGAAATCGCCCTCACCCACCACGAGAAGTGGGACGGCAGCGGCTACCCGGCCGGGCTGGCAGGGGAGGCGATTCCCCTCTCGGGACGCCTGATGGCGATTGCCGACGTCTATGACGCCCTCATCTCGGCGCGGGTCTACAAGCCGGCCTTCAGTCATGAAGAGGCGCGGGAGATCATCGTCCGGGGGCGGGGCAGCCACTTCGACCCGGCGCTGGTCGATGCCTTCCTCGCCTGTGAGGCCCAGTTTCGCGACATCGCCAGCCGCCATCGGGACCGTCATTGATACCAGAAGGCGCCACCC